>JBNMJT010000005.1:0-40464 GCA_050873945.1 Dorea sp. | reverse complement strand
TGCAGATATACTGGAATAAAGTTTCCGGTTCCGGCATCTTTCCGGCACCACTATCACCGCAGGCCAGATGACCGGTGGCAGGTGTGATCACTTCCATGCCGTAATGCTTCAGTAATTCCATATTATCCTGTGTGACAGGATTCTCATACATTGCTGTATTCATGGCAGGAGCGATGATCTTTGGTGCACGGCTGGCAAGGACTGTCGTTGTCAGCATATCGTCGGCAAGACCATGAGCGAGCTTGGCCATTACATTTGCAGTTGCAGGAGCAACCATAACGACATCGGCAAGCTGAGCCAGTGCAACATGTTCTACTTTGAATTCAAAGTTGCGGTCAAATGTATCTGTGACACATTTATGTCCGGTGAGAGTCTCGAACGTAATCGGATTGATAAAATTGGTAGCGTTCTCTGTCATGATGACATGAACGTCAGCCCCGGCTTTTACCAGAAGACTTGCAAGCGTTGCAATCTTATAAGAAGCAATCCCTCCGGTTACGCCAAGGAGAACGTGTTTCCCTTTTAACATAAATATTCATCCTCATTTCAATATTCATATAAAATAATATAATTACAATCACTATAGCTCTTTTTATTCATTCTTGCAAGTAATAGATAACGATGGAGAGGGGATTGTACGGATTTTTATACTTGTATGGAAATTGGCGAAATGTTATAATCAGACTCGTAATTGTATTGTATCCCGGACACCGGGAATGATAACAAGGAGGAAAATTAAATATGAAGACAAAGAAACATGACACTAGTTGGATGGTCAGTGTTGCACTTATGGCAGCAATTGTAATCGTTCTGGCGAACACACCGCTTGGAATGATACAGCTTCCGATCATTAAGGCGACAACTGTACATATTCCGGTAATTCTTGGAGCAATTTTGTTAGGACCTGCAGCAGGCGCGATCCTGGGCGGTGTATTCGGCATCTGTTCACTGATCAGTAACACGATGGCACCGACACTTTTATCATTCGCGTTCTCACCATTTATGAGTACTACAGGAATACCAGGGGCGATTAAAGCAGTATGGATTTCAGTAGGATGCAGAATTCTGATCGGTGTGGCAGCAGGATGGCTTTGGATTCTTTTATCAAAACTGAAAGTAAACAGTATCATTGCACTTCCTGTCGTAGGATTCGCAGGAGCAATGGTGAATACGATTACCGTAATGGGAAGTATCTACATTCTTTTTGCAAAACAGTATGCAGAAGCAAAAGATGTGGCAGTCAGTGCGGTATGGGGACTGGTAATGGGAACGGTTACAGCATCAGGAATTCCTGAGGCGATTGCAGCGGCAATTCTGGTTCTTGCAATCGGTAAAGTCTTAATCGGTGTATTTAGAAAAATGAATATTGGAAATGTTGCGAAAGCAAGTGTATAGATAAAAGATGGAATCTCCGGCTTTGAGAAAGAAAGCCGGAGATTTTTGTCTCCATGTATTGGAAAGAAGCTGCCGACGACAGATTTTATATATCGTCATGTGCTCGTAAGAAACTGCCAACAGAGAGTTGTGTAGATAAGAAAAAACAGAAATTTTGCAAAAAAATAAAAAAATTGAAAAATTCTGTTGACAGGTATGGGATTCATATGGTATAAATAATGAGTGCTCAGCAATGAGGTACAAAAAATAAAATATAGGGGATTGGTCAAGTGGTATGATAGGGGTCTCCAAAACCTTTGGCGGGAGTTCGATTCTCTCATCCCCTGCTCCTAGAAGAGTCAGAAATGCTTATTTTTCAAGTGTTTCTGGCTTTTTTGTTTTTGCTGGAAAATCAAAGGGTATCAAAAGGGTATCAAATTGAATCGAAAGGGGTGGATCATTCTGGATATTTCGTCCAATATTCGAAAAATGCGAATAGATTTTGAGTGTATTTACATTCATTTTATGATATGCTAAAAAAATAAAAATAGAAATTGTGAAAGAGAGTGGGATAGTGAAAACAATAACGTTATTTCATGGAACTTTTCAAAAAAACGTAATTCCAACATATGGATTAGGTGAAGAAAAACACGATTATGGAAAAGGCTTTTATTTAACCGAGAATATCGAACTGGCAAAGGAGTGGGCAGTTTGCAGACCAGATGTTACGAGCGGGTGGGTTCATCAATATGAATTGGATACTTCAGAATTAAAGATATTAGATTTTCAGGAAAAAGATGTTCTCTCTTGGCTTGCTGAGTTGATGAAACACAGAGATGCAGCTGATTCCAGGCGTTATAGAATGCTGTCAAAAAAATTTATTGAAAAGTATGGCATAGATACGGAAGAATATGACGTCATAAAAGGATGGCGGGCAAATGCTTCTTATTTTTATATTGCCAAAGAATTTGTAAGGGATAATATTGATATAGAGATTTTAACAGAACTTTTGTCACTGGGGGGACTCGGAATCCAATATTGCATAAAATCACCATTGGCATATTCGAAATTGAGGGAAATAAAAGAAAATTTAATACCTGTTGATTATGAAGAATTTAGAGAAAAATATAATCAAAGAGATATATCGGCACGAGAAAAAATGCGGGAACTGGTAGATTCAGATGCAAATAAAGTGACAAATGTATTTAGTACATTATTTTATAGGTAATTGATAAATGTTTTTATCAGTACCTGTGGATAACTCTCCTCTATATAAGGAGAGAAAAAAGGTCAGTATTCAGAATAGTTTCTGAAATGACATAGATCATCAGATTTTGGGCGTACTTTAACAGCCCCCAATAAAGCTTGCTACAATTAAATATTTTTTCAGACAATTAAAGGTTTCAGACTTCGAATGTATTGTGGACAATTCATTGCATATGCAATGATTACAGTTAATTGACTGGCAATACAGGCTAGGAAAACATCCGCTTTTGTTGTGGTGTGATTTCTTGTCTTTCTTCCAGCGATACACATATTGATTTTGAAGTGATTGATGGAACGTTCTATAATGGTTCTTATTTTATAGATATGATTCCATTCATCAGAATCACGCTGGATTCCTGGGAACATGCGTAAATCCATGTTTTCGTAGGTATAAGTTGTCCGGCCTCTTTTAGCAGAACTACAGGGTTTAGCGCAATCACAGATCCAGCCTTTATGGTAATGCATTTTGGGACAGATCCATTTAATACGATCGGAGCGTCCTTTTTCTTTAGTGACTCCACAGTATTTCATGGAAAGAGAAGAATCATTTGGGCAGGTTGGATAGCCATAAGCATTGTAACCAACTTTTTTGAGAGGACTTTCATTTCTGGGATTATACGGGATCAGTGCCCGGGAAAAATGAAAGTCATGGAATAACTTTCCATATAGTTCGGCAGAATCAAAAGCAGAATCCCCAAGGAAAGTGTCCGGATGAAAATCAGGATGGAGCGAGAAATAATCGCTGAGAACGGGAATAAGAGCTGAAGCATCCCCTACCGATTTATCTTCATCCGGAGAATCTGTTTTCTTTTCCAAAGCAAGTTCAGGATGGGAAGCCTTGAAGCCACTGTCATTAAGAAAAGAGATGTGTCTTACGATGCCTAAGCCGTTAGTAAGAATGGCAAATTTGTCAGCATAACAGAAATGCCCATTGATATACATCTGTTTGGCATCAGGGCAAGAAGCAGCCTGCGAAGGCATCAAGGCGTAAGCCATTTTATAAGGATCGACATCGGGCTTATCTTTATAAAAAATTTTAAGCTTGCGGATCAGTGCATTGAGAGTCTTGGGGTTATTTTCAGTAACATAAAGTTCAATCCCAGATGTATCAAAAGTAAGGATCTGAGAAAAGTAAGGATCGATTAGCTGGCAAATGGGTTCCGTGTAATCAACCATGCGCTGGAACATAAGTTCAAGATAAGGTTCAAAGTCATGTTTAAAGCGGGACATCAAAGAAGCATCAGGAACCTTAGTGAAACCACAGAATGCCCTTAATTCTTTGCAAAGATGTAAAAAAAGCAGAAGAAGGGAATCCGTAGGGATGGAAAAAATCTTCTGAAGAATGAAAGCAGAAAGAAACCCCTGCAATGGATACACACGTTTTCGACCGATAGAAAGATAAAAAGCAGAAAAGAATTCCGAAGGAATAAATTCATCCAAGTCGAAGTGTTCCGACAGAAGTGAAAAGAAAGAAGGGGGATCATCGATGAATGAGTTTTGGCAGTCTGAAAAAATATCGCTTAAAGAAATTTGATGATATTTAGTAGTCATAAATTTTCTCCTCTCTGGTGTGTGGATGTATTGGTGTGGTTACCTGTATTTTACCACTAGAGGAGAGAAAATTTATATAAATCAACGAATAAAACCCAATAAAATCAAGGGTTTGTGGCGTTTGTAAAACGCCTAACATTATTTTAATTCAGGAGAGAAAAATATGAGGGCATATGCAGAAGCGTATTTAAATGATGTTGTAGAAAACCAGGGAAAGCTATTTGACTTTGTAGCACAGTCATTCCCGGACAAGGATACCGAAGAGTTTATTAACACATATATGAAAAGTAAAACAAGAAAAAGTATTGATGAGGCACAGGCTTATGTAAATACGATGGATGCGAAAGAACTGTGGAAATATTTTCTTGAAACAGATCATTATGCATTAAAATCCGGGGAAGGATTAAAAGGATTTATGCCGGACTGGATAGGAGAATTTTACGCTTATTATCAGTGGTATTATAATATATCTAGTTCAGAAGTGATAAAAAAAGTACCTGTTGAATTCTTGAAAAAAGCTTATTATGGACTTCATGATCTGGAACTTGAACTTGCAGTAAAAAAAGTTGGTGAAGTGTAATGGAAATAATATGTTTTCATAATCCGGATGAGGAGAATGGCTATCTCAGCAATTGGTATCTGTCAGATTTTATTTTGGATGGAATTCAATATTCCTCAATGGAACAATATATGATGTATCAAAAAGCATATTGCTTCAATGATATGGAGATTGCAAATAAAATATTAAATATAAATGATGTAGCACAAATAAAAAGACTGGGACGATTAGTACAAAATTATAACGAAAATTGTTGGAATGGAATACGGCAGCTGATTGTGTATGATGGACTTATGGCAAAATTCTCACAGAATGCAGAATTGAAAAAGAAGCTTTTGGACACGAAAGATGCAGTATTAGCAGAATGTGCAGTAAGAGATCGGATCTGGGGAATTGGATTATCAATGACAGATGGCAGCAGATTTGACAGGGATAAATGGCCTGGACAAAATTTGCTAGGATATTCCTTGATGATGGTACGGGAAAAGATAAAAGAAATTTATTAATAGAAAGAATAGAAAAGAGACAGGGAGGCATACAGAATGTCATATAGAATTGAAGACTTACAATTGAAAAATTTTGGAATGATAGATAAATTTAAATGTAATCAGTTCTCGAATATTAACTTGATTATAGGCGAAAATGGAACTGGCAAAACCTTTTTGCTAAAAGCATTGTATTCTGCCGTAAAAGCCTTAGAAGAATATAAACGGGGAGATGATATATCACCTATAAATGATATTTTATCAGAAAAATTGAGATGGACATTTCAAGTAGATAAGTTAGGGGATATTGTATCTAGAAATGCAGAAGAAGGTCTGGAATTTCAAATGAGGCTAGATAAAATGGCTTTAAGTTATCAATTTTCTAAGAGTGCAGCCAGTAAGGTTGGTATGGTAGATCCGATTTCCAACGGGAAAGAGGGAAATTCAATCTTCATACCAGCCAAAGAAGTTTTGTCATTGTTTTCTGTTATTTTGAAATCACGAGAGATTGATAAATCATTTGGGTTTGATGATACGTATTATGATCTTGTTAAAGCGTTGAGGATTTCCCCATCGCGAGGTAGAAATTATACAGTATTTGCGGATTCACGTAAAGTGGTTGGAGATGTTATTGATGGTAAAGTAGAATATGATGAAAATAATGGTAAATGGTATTATAAAAATAAAAAAAATCAAAAATTTTCGATTGGAGCAACTTCTGAAGGAGTGAAGAAGATTGCGATAATGGACCGCTTGCTTGCCAATGGCTATTTAAATACAAATTCTATTATTTTTATTGACGAAATTGAATCCGCGTTACATCCGAAAGCAGTTTGTCAGTTCCTGGATATGATTGATAATATAGCAAATGAGATGGGACTTCAGGTGTTTATAACCAGTCATTCATATTTTGTGATTAAAAAATTGTTTTTAATTGCGCTTAAAAAGGAAAACACAGTGAAATGTATCTCTTTAAATAAAGGTGAAGAGGCACAAATATGTGATTTGCATGATGGTATGCCTGATAATTCCATTATAGATACTTCTATTCAATTGTATGAGCAGGAAATAGAGGAGGTACTTTAATGGGAGTTATTATTCCAGAGTCAGATATGAAATTCGGAATATACCAAGAAAAACAAGTATTCCGAATTGAAGAGAGCGAACAATATACGAAAAAATTAAGACAGCAGGGAGTCCGTTGCTGTGAATTTATATTGTTAAGATCGAATAAATTGTTGTTTATAGAAGCAAAGAAAAGTTATCCCGATCCAATTAATGGAATAATCAAAGATAAGAATCAGTATTATACAGACATAAAAGAAATTGTAGAAAAAATGCGACATTCGCTGGATTTATATGCGAATATTCTTTTGAATAGATATGTACAGGATGGAGTTTCGGAAGAAATGAAAAATATAGAAAACCTGGAAATGAGATTAGTTCTGGTTATAAAAAATGCAGACAAATCCTGGATAATTCCTCTTCAAGAAAAATTTAGAAAAGAATTAAATGCAGAAATGCGTATTTGGAAAATTCAAGATTTTGTAATATTGAATGAAGAACAGGCTAGGAAGAAACATTTCATTATTTGAAATAAGTGGGATTTTTTGCAAAAACAAAGACTGAGAAATAAAATGATATAATTAACTGGATGCTAGAATATGGAAAGCGAAATGTTATATAAAAACGACCTAAAAAAGACAAAAGTGTCTTGCAAAGTGTCTTGCAGACATAACAAAAACGAAAAATCCTTATAAATAAAGGACTGTGGGGCCTGGTGAACTGGGTCTCCAAAACCTTTGGCGGGAGTTCGATTCTCTCATCCCCTGCTCCTGGAAGAGTCAGAAATGCTTATTTTTCAAGTGTTTCTGGCTTTTTTTGTTTTTACTGGAAAATCAAAGGGTATCAATTTCTTCTCATTCAAAGATTTACATCCCCGCCAACCTGGAATATACTAAAAATCAGTGAAAGGAGATCACCTGATTATGGAGAATAAGAAAAAAGTCTTATGGAAAATATTCATTTCTACCTTATATTTAAGTGCATTTACATTTGGCGGCGGTTATGTGATCGTTACACTGATGAAAAAGAAGTTCGTAGATGAATATCACTGGATCGAGGAAAATGAGATGCTGGATCTGGTAGCAATCGCGCAGTCCTCTCCGGGAGCGATCGCTGTGAACGGGGCAATTGTAGTGGGATATAAACTGGCAGGCCTGGCTGGGGCGCTGGTGGCAATTGCCGGAACCATTATTCCGCCGTTTGTGATCATATCCGTGATCTCTGTCTGTTATAATGCATTCCGGAGTAATTATCTGGTAAGTCAGATGTTAGAGGGAATGCAGGCGGGTGTCGGTGCGGTGATCGCATCGGTATCATATGAGATGGGAGCAGGAATCGTTGAAAAAAGAGACGGCTTATCCATGTTCATTATGGCAGGGGCATTCATCGCATCCTGTATATTCGGGGTAAATGTGATATATATCGTTGTTATTTGCGGAATGATAGGAGTTATCCGGACCTGTATCAGGAGAAAAGGAGGAAAGATATGATTTATTTACAGTTGTTCTTCAGCTTTTTACAGGTCGGACTATTTAGTTTCGGAGGTGGATATGCGGCGATGCCGCTGATCCAGGGACAGGTCGTGACGACACATCAGTGGCTGAGTATGCCGGAATTCACGGACCTGATCACAATCTCACAGATGACGCCCGGACCGATCGCTGTGAATTCGGCTACGTTTGTAGGACTTAAGATCGCCGGAATTCCGGGGGCAGTGGTGGCAACACTGGGGTGTATCTTGCCGTCCTGTGTGATCGTTACGGTCATTGCAAAGCTTTATCTGAAATACAGGAATATGGCAACACTTCAGGGTGTGTTAAATTCTCTGCGGCCGGCAGTGGTGGCAATGATCGCATCGGCAGGAATTTCAATCCTGATCAGTGCATTCTGGGGAAGTGCCAGGGCTGTTACACTGGGCGGAACCAGATGGGATCTGGTCCTGATCTTTGTGATCTGTCTGGTATTACTTCGGAAAGCAAAGATGAATCCTGTCTGGGTGATGGTTCTGGCGGGAATAATGAAGGTTATGATATCAGCCGCCGGGAAACTTGGATGATTGCAGTTGTCTGAAAGGCCGGATATGAATCAGACAAAAATAGTTTTGATATTATTCGACAAAATTAGCATACTATGATACAATATTTAATACTATGTACAGAATATTCAAAGAAGCAATAGAGACTAAAAAGGAAGGGGCAGTTGAAGTGGATTGGATTTGAATGTACCTTTTTTAACGTTATATGAAGAATGTCAGGAGATGTGGGGAGGAGACGTGCATTTATGACGGATTTTGTATCAGTTCTCACTACGATGGGAGAACATTTTCCATTGGTTGCAATAGGATGTCTGGAAGCAGTTGCAGGAATTGTTCTGCTGGGAAAGAATACAGTTAGAAAGAATAAAAAGAAAGAAACAGGAATCATAAAAGGTTCAGAAAAAGCGGCAGTCCAGGAACTTGGAAGACAGAAAGAAGAGACGTTTGTGATACTGCGTACAGAGGATCTGATGCCGGTATGTGCAGGAGAGAATCTTGAAAAACTGACAGGGATTACATATGAACAGCTGACAGATGATGTAACAGAACTCTGGAAAATCGCAAAGGAACCGGCAGTAGGAAAGAAATTCTGGAAAACATACCGTGCGTGGAATGGAAAGGACATTTTTAAATATGGTTTTCAGAATAAAAATGATCAGTGGATTCAGACGGTGATAGAAAGAAATAAAGATCAGGGACATGACCTTATGGTATTTCGTAATGTGACGGAGATCCAGAAGATGATCAGGGAATACCGGGAAAAGATAGAAGATCTGGAAGAAGAAAGTCAGTCAAAGACAACATTTTTGTCCAGAATGTCTCATGAGATCCGTACACCGATGAATGGAATCATTGGTATGGTAACTCTGGCAGAGGGAAAGCTGGATGCAGATCATCCGGCGATGCAGTATCTGGGAAAGGTAGATGAACTTTCGGATCATCTGCTGTCACTGATCAATGATATTCTGGATATGTCCCGTATTGAGGCGGGAAAAGTGGAACTGGAGCAGAAGCCGCTCAGTCTGCGGGAACTTGGTGACAGGCTTTATAATATGTTTGCCAGAAATCTGAAGGAACGTGGAATTCATTATGAGGTGAATTTTGAAGATGTGACGACGGACTACGTGATTGGCGATGAACTGAGAATCAGTCAGATTATCATTAACTTTCTGTCCAATGCCGTAAAATTTACGGAAGAGGGAGAGATTACAGTAACATTTCGACAGATGCTCCGCAGGGACGGAATCGTCGATCTGATGATATGTGTACATGATACAGGAATCGGAATGTCAACAGAATTCGTGAACCGTATCTTCCGGCCATTTGAACAGGAAGGAATTGATGTTGCAAAAAAATACGGAGGAACAGGTCTGGGAATGGCAATCACGGATCAGCTTGTAAAATTAATGGGCGGCGAGATTGTTGTAAAAAGCGAGGTCGGAAAGGGATCTGATTTTTCTGTATTCCTGCGTCTTCCGGAAGCGAATGCAGATGAAAAGAAAGATTATGAGGAAAAAGTATCACAGGAAGAGCAGCCGGTGGAAAAACACTATACATTTAATGGAAGACGGATTCTTATGGCAGAAGATAATGAAGTTAATGCCATGATCGGTCAGGAAATTCTGGAGAGTATGGGAGCAGAAGTTGAAATTGCAGAAGACGGTCAGGAAGTCGTTGATGCATTTGCCCTGCATCCGGCCGGATATTATGATTTTATTCTTATGGATGTACAGATGCCGGTTATGGATGGCCGGGAAGCTGCCCGTACGATACGTAATCTGCCGAGAAAAGATGCAAAAGAGATTCTTATCTTTGCATTGTCAGCAGATGCGTTTGTAGAAGATGAGAGATTGTCAGCAGAAAGCGGCATGAACGGACACTTTGCAAAACCAATTGATTTTACAATGCTGGAACAAAAGATAGGAACATTTCTTAAGGAGAGATAGAAGTGAAGAATGTGCAGAAAGATGAGCGGAGTAAGAGAAATGAAAAGAAAATAAAAAAAGCAGGAATGACAGTCCTTTCGGTTTCGGTCCTGACGGCCGGAACCGTGGGGATTGTATCAGCTTATCAGAATGGACAGGATTATAAACCATCGAAGAATGAACGGGATATACAGGATAATCAGGTCGTTTTTTCGGATGATGATACGGTTGGACACAAAAAGAATAAAAAGAAGGATAACAGTGAACTGCTGAAGAAAAAGAAGGATGGAGATTCAGGGGCAAAGAATGAAGAAAATCCGGGCTATCTTTTTGAAAACAGCAGTTTGCTGATGCCGGAAAATAATACATTGGCAATTGCATCGGAGGAAACCGGACTTACCTCTTCCGGAAATACGAGTAATGGTACAATTTATAATCTGACAGGGGATAGTTCGAATGCAGATATACTGATTAATGGTGGAAGTAACGGCGGAGGAACTGGAACCGGAACAGACGGAGATTCAAAAAATACAGGAACCGGCAGTCAGACAGATGGAACAGATAAGGGAAATCAAAATAATGGAAATGGAAATACGGGGAATGGCGGAAATCATTCTGATCAGGAAAATGTCAGACCATCAGCGGTTGTAAAGGATCCGGATACGGAGAAAAAAACTCCGACACAGGATGGTGTTTATAATTATAATCCATATGTAGAAGGAATCGAACCGGCAAAAGAGACTGATGAGAATGGGGAAAATGAAAGTGTTATTATCATGCCGAGTTTCGACGCGGAAGCAGATATGATTTACAAGGGACAGTCTGTTGATGAGAAGATAATTTATAATGCGCTGGATACATTTGTTGTAGGAAAAGAAGGAAAAGCCTTCCTGTGGGGAGAAAAATCTTACGGAACCTATATTAAAATTACGGCGGTATCTTTTGATGGGGGAAATACATGGAACGAACAATTTCCGATGACAGTCCCGGCGGACATAGAAGAAGGCGGAATGAAAATCCGTGTGGAATACAGATTATCAGTCAATGACACAAAATGGGGAACGAGAATTGTTGATTATGAACCAAAAGATATCCGTTTATTTATCTTATCCAGAGAAGTAGCAGAAGGAGAAGAAAAAATTGATCCGGCTACAATATTAAATGCTGGAAAGCAATATCTGGATATTGGAGAAAAGGTGAATTTGTTATCTTGGGAAAACATAGAGACATATCTGGGAACGGACAGGCTGACACAATTATTTCCAGGATGGATGGAAGATGGAAAACTTGTTCCATGGATTTATGAAGTGACAGGTGGAAGACATGTGCTGGAACCAGCATCTATGATTCCACTGGATTCGTCTTATGTTGTAAAATTAGAGACATTCTGGATGTCTGATGACTATATGGTTGGCGGACAATATTCGAATTATTGTTATCTTCAGACACTGACAGATATGGATACGCCATGGAAAGCAAACTGGAGTGATGATGAATGGCAGGCGTTTTCTTCCTATAATGTGCTGAATGTGCCAAGATATATTCAGGCAGTTAAGATCGGAGAAAATGCAGGACTTTCAGTGAACTATATTACAATTCCGGATACTGTTCTGTACATAGAGACTCAGAACAGTGGGATGCGTGTCAATCAGGGATATATTGTAGACAAGGATAATCTGAATTACAGTTCAACAGAAGAAGGACTGCTGATGAACAAGGCAGAAACAGAGATTCTTAATATACCATATGGAAAGATGGAAATCACGATACCGGACAGCGTAGAAAAAGTGCAGATGGAAAAGAAGAATCAGTTGAAAAAGATTACCGTAAAGAGGACTTCCGGCGATGAACTTCCGGAAATCAGTTACGGCAATCTGAAAAACTGTAAGATCGTAGTAAATGAGGAGTTTCTGGAAGAAATATTAAAGAATTATCCGGATGATTTTTCAAGAGAGTCCGGAAATACGGTGGCTTCTGTGTCGGATGAGGCAGAAAGCTTCTTTGTAGAAAATGGAATGATTGTAAATGAAGAGGGTGATCTTAGAAAGGTAATTCCGACCGCCAATAAGTCAGTTAAATTATCAGATCACATTAAGCATGTACAGGAACATGCATTTTCGGAGAATGAAAAGCTTACATCGATTATTATGCCACAGAGTGGTAAAACGATTCAGTTTGAAAAAGGCAGTCTGGAAAATAGTAATATTGATAAGATCCTTTGTTATAAAAAGGAACAATATGATCATGTTGTGAACCAGGTAACAGAATATGGTCTGACTGATATTACGGTGGAAATGATACAGACATCCATGGAAGGATACGGATACAGCACGGAATACGAAGATGGAATACAGAAAAATATTCTGGTGAATGCGCCGGTTGATGTAGAAGTATTTGAAGGAAAAGTAACTGCAGATGACGGAACGGCGGTTGAGATTACAGAAATTGGAGACAATGCATTTGATGAATGTGAGAATCTCAGATGGGCATTTCTGCCGGAAAGTGTAGAAGAGATTGGAAGCCAGGCATTTTACGGATGTAGTAATCTGCAGGGAATCATGATCCGGAATACAGAAAAGATTACGATCGGGTATGGTGCAATTGATAACTGTGCTTCACTGCGATTCGTAGGATCGAATGCGATGGACGGAGAATTTCTGGATGATTATAATCCGGAAGTGACGGACAAGTTCAACACCAGTATGAAATATTTCTATGTACCGACCGGATCGACGGGATATGCAGGTAATTGCACTTCGTTTACAGAAAATTCAGGAGTATACGGATATGATGTAGTATCAGACGGAGGAAATGGATGGATTCTGTATGGACTTGATAATATGGGAGATCCATGGATTGCGTTACGTTCAGGAAAAAACCTGCCGGAAGAACTGAATCTTCCGGAAACAAGTTCAGAAATCTTTGCTTATGCATTTGCAGGTACAAAAGTTGAAAAGGGTGATTATTATACTGTTAACTTTGAAGATACGATGCTGGAATGGATTGATGACGGAGCTTTCCAGAGTTCTGATATTGGTAAAGATATCGTATTAAATGAGGATTCGGTAATATGTGATAAAGCTTTTTATGACTGTGAGAATATAGAGTCGGCAGATTTTCCGGGAACAGGGAATCTGGCACTGGGAATGAATGTATTAAGCGAATGTAAGAATCTGAAAACGGTCAGAATCGGAGAGATTGGCGAAAGAGATTATCTGTATACAGGATTGTTTGATGGATGTCCGGAACTGACAGATATTTATTTTGAAAATGAAATTCCACCGGCACAGGCCGGAATGATGGCATCGTTCGGATTCCACTTTAATAATGAATGGACGGGTGAAGAAGAAAGTCAGAAACTGAAAATCCATGTACCGGAGGGATCAGAAAAAGCGTATGTAAAAGCATGGCGGTATGGATTCGCCGGCTATCTGGATTATGATTATCAGCCAGCATATCTGTCTATGTGGGAAGATGTCAGAATGGAGAATATCAACTGGGATACATGGGAATTCCCGGAAAATTCAGTGGTGGATGAAAAGTTAAAAGAAAAACTGTTGATGTATGAAAACAGACTGCGTACCATGCTTGGAACAGAAAATGTGGACGAACCGGTGGATTTCTATCCATATCATAAGGACGACTGGGGAATGCTGTATCTTGCAGGTGTTCCATCCGATGTTACAAAAGTGGATCTGTACGATACAGAGTTGATGGGGCTTCCGGAAGGATGGTATTTTGATGGAATTGAGCCGTATGCATTTGCGGGAACGAAGGGACTGAAGGAAATTGTGCTGCCATATACACTGGCAGAACTTTCCAATAATGTCTTTGCCGGAATAGAGACAGACAGCCTGACGGTTACATTTGATCAATACTGGGCAATCGATCTTGTATTGGAAGATGGGCAGCCGTATTCATTTGGTCTGGATGATTCGGTGCTTCATTTTGAAGTACCGGAAGAAGTACAGGATGAGTATCTCCAGGCATGGAGTTATAAGCTGGCCGGATACGAAGATCTGGAAACGATGCGTACAGCCGTAAGAGCAGAACTTACAGCGGAAGGAAAAGAACCATCAGAAGAGGATGTAGATACAGAAATTGCGGACAGACTTCTGCCGCAGGTGAACCGTCTGCGCAGGATCATGGGACTGGAGACAGTTGAAAAACTGGATGCAGAAGCATTCGGCTTAAATGTGAAAGCAGAATCTGAGACGGGAGATGAACCGGTGGATCAGGAAAAACCGGATAAAGAGATATCCGATCAGAAGACTTCTGATCAGAAAACATCGGACAAAGATAAATCAGAAGAACAAAAAGCAGAAAATGCGGATCAGTCGGGTGCAACAGACCCGGAAGATCAGCATACACAGAATGATGCAGCAGAAGCCCCGGCGGAATCCGAGACGGGAAAGCCGGAAGAAAAAGAAGAAAAGAGCATTTCCGTACAGGCGATGTCCGGAAGTTGGAAGGAGACAGACAGATGATAGTGGAACAGTCCGAACAGATTATTGCTGAAGTGAATCAGGCATTTATCGGGAAAGAAGAGATCGTAAGAAAGGTATTGATGACAATCTATGCAGGTGGACATGTTCTGCTGGAAGACTGCCCGGGCGTTGGAAAAACGACGCTTGCACTTGCATTTTCAAGAGTTCTTGGACTTAGCAGCAAACGTATCCAGTTCACAACAGATACACTGCCGTCGGATATTACCGGATTTACGATGTTTAACCGTGAGACCAATCAGTTTGAATACAGGGAAGGAGCTGCCAACTGCCAGCTCCTTCTGGCAGATGAGATCAACCGTACATCTCCGAAGACACAGTCGGCACTTCTGGAGGTTATGGAAGAGCATACAATAACAATTGATGGAAATACACATGTACTTCCGCTGCCGTTTATCTGTATTGCCACACAGAATCCGGCCGGAGCAGCAGGAACACAGCCGCTTCCGGAATCGCAGCTGGACCGGTTTATGGTTAGTCTGTCGATCGGTTATCCGACACTGGAAAACCAGATGAAGATTATCAATGCACAGCGTTATCAGAACCCGCTGACGGATCTGAGACCGGTAACAAATGCTCAGAATATCATAGAGATACAGAATTATCTGTCATCCGTAAAGATGACGGACCGGGTGCTGGCTTATGCGATACGTATGTGCGAGGCAACCAGAGAACATGAGATGGTTGAACTGGGAGTATCGCCGCGTGGAGTTGCTGCTTTGACAAAGATGGCGAAAGCAAGTGCCATTCTTCAGGGAAGAAATTATGTGATTCCGGAAGATGTGCAGGATGTGTTTATCGATGTGTGTGCACATCGTGTTATTCTGCGGGCGCAGGCGCAGGTGGAAGGTGTTACAGCGGTTGAAATATTACAGAAAATTATGACACAGGTAAAACCACCTGTTGCTGAACAGAGGAGATAGCTATGTGGAAGAACCGTGCAGGCTATGGAGCGATGACGCTTGGTGCAATTGTGCTGTTCATTGGATCAGGACAGTTGTTTCTGGCTTATATAGCGGTCGTAATGATTGTTACGGCGGTGCTGATAACCATATTGATTCGAAGAGACGCATCAAAGATCACAATGGAATTATCGGCGCCGGGGCGTGTGATGGAAGGCAGAAATCTGACACTTGTCCTGAGGGTACATACGACGGGCCGAATCTGGACGGCACAGAAAATTACGGCAGACATTGAGATGACAAATCAGATGTTTGGAAATGTACACAGAGAAGTGATAGAAGTGCTGTTTTCAAGGAAAAAGAAAGAATATAAAATAGAGATCCCGATGAAATGCTGTGGCCAGATTGATGTTACGGCAGACCAGATTGCAGTAGAGGATCTTTTTAAATTTTTCCGTGTCAGTACGGGAGATTCTGCGCATCTGCAATGTATCTGCTATCCGCGTAGAATGAACATTCAGGTGGAGACATCCAGTAAGACGATAGGAACCCCGAAAAATGAAGGCGTTATGCAGAATCGTAAGGGAAATGATCCAAGCGAAATGTATGATATCAGAGAATATGTTCCCGGAGATGATATCCGCTCTATTCACTGGAAACTTTCCAGCAAAACAGATTCACTGATCTTGCGTGAACCGAGCAATCCGTCACATTACCGTGTGGCTGTCATGGCAGATTATGGAGTGGAAGACTGGGAGCAGGAAGATAAAGAGGCAAAAGAAAAAGAATGGAATACGATTATTGCAGCGGGATCTGCAATATGTAAAGGTCTGACCGATAAAGGAGAAAGATTCTGTATGATCTTTCCAGGGACCAACGGACTGGAAAACTTTGAAATCGGGGACAGGCGGGATTATGTCAGAATGCTTACGCAGTGGATGTGTATGCCGATGAAAAAAGAGCAGGGGACAGGCTACAGATATTTTATGAAACAGGGACTGGATCAGGAGTTCAGCCGTCTGGTTATTCTTACGGCAGGAAGATATGCACAGAACCTGGAAGGAGCGGACAGACGGATCGGAATAACGGTAGTGAGTGCTGTCAGCTCGATAGATACAGTACGCGGAAGTCAGGTGGCAGAGTCCTGTGAGATGATAGAGATTCCGGTGAAAGATGCAGACGGAGTCCAGAGAATCATGTGTTAATGGAGCAAAAGAAAATGAAAGAAGCAAAAAAGCGAGAGGCAAAAAAAGCAAATGAATGGGAGACGGAAAAGCAGTTCCGTCCGGGAATACTGGCTATAACACTGATGATGCTTGGCGGAAGTCTGTATGCTTTTTATATGACCATGGATGGCATGAAAAACAAAATGGGAATTGCATGGCTGATTGTCTTTGCGCTGATGGGGATCGTGTGCTGTGAGATTGCCGCTGTTCAACATAGAGGAGATGTGGTGAAATGGCTTATAAGAGCAGTTCCATGGCTGGCAGTATTGGGAATTACCGGATTTCATGGATATTTTAGTGGAATGAAAGCATGGATCAATGGAATGATCCACAGGTGGAACCAGATTCATGAGGGCGGTGTTGCGCTGTTTGGCGGTGATATGACAGAACAGGATGTATGGGCTTTTGGAGTCATACTGGCGGTGCTGATGGGACAGTTTTTGTGGTTTGCCGTAACAGAAGGACATTTTTGCTTTTGCTGGATCTGGGGAATGATATGGGTTGCGTTAATGGTACTTGGCAGTACGTTTAGTACATTTGCGAGCAGTCTGATCTTTTGCAGTCTTCTTGGAATGCATATTGCAGGAAAAGAGATGCAGATGAACCGGATCAGTCTGATCTGGCTGTGTGTACTGATGGCTGTCTGTGCGGCTGGAATCATATTAATTCCGGAAGAGAATCTGCAGTCGGTAGAGGACTGGAGAACGCAGACAAAAAAGAAAGTGCATGAGCTTCGGTATGGAGAAGAAAAACTGACGGCAGGAGATCTTGGACTGGCAGATGTGTTTCGGACGGATTCACAGAAGATGCTGAGAGTAACATCGGCGCAGGAGAAGAGTCTGTATTTGAAAGCATTTGTCGGAGGTGTTTACAGAGACAGTATATGGGAGAATATGCCTGAGAGCGAATATGGCGGAAATGACGCCGGAATGTTCTCCTGGTTAAAAGAAAAGAATTTTAATCCTCTGACACAGAGTGCAGACTATTACAGACTTGGTAAGAATACGGATATACAGGAGAACAAAGTTAAGATTGAGGTAAGCGGGGCTTCGAGAGATTATTTCTATGCAACCGGAACGATGGACCACGTGTTGAAGGGAAGATATACGGAGAAAAGAGATTATGGCCTTTTTACCAGGGGGATTACGGGAGAACGGCAGTATACGTTTGCGGAATTATCCGGAAGCAGACCGGCAGAACTGACAGTGGCAGATTCCTGGGTGCAGAATCCAGAGACGGAAAAGCAGAAAGAATATGCAGAAGCAGAAGCTGTTTACCGGGAGTTTGTATATGAACATTATACAACGGTGGATAAACGGATGTACCGGCTTATGGATGAGATATTCTGGAAAGACTATGATTCGGAGAATGACGGAATTTACAGTGCTCTGACGCAGATCAGGAACAAGCTGAAAGAATCGTATACATACACTGCTTCTCCGGAGATATCTGGAAAAGAAGATGCATTGAAGTGGTTTCTGGAAGATTCTCATACGGGAAATGCAATGCTATATGCGTCGGCAGCAGTGGAAGCTTTCAGAGCACATGGAATTCCGGCAAGGTATGTGGAAGGATATTATGTTCCGCAATCTGCAATCGCATCCAGCGGGGATGGTCATGTACTTCTGTCGGGAGAAGATATGCATGCATGGGCAGAAGTGTATTTTGACGGAGTAGGATGGCTTCCGGTGGATGTGACTCCGGGATATTATTACGATACGGCGGCTTTGCAGAATATGGTGAATACACCGGATCAGGTACAGAAAAATGCAGCATTAAATGATAATTCATTTGGCGGAAAACAGACTTCCGGACTGGAAGGCGCAAGAAAAAAGATCCAGAAACATGTGAAAAAGCAGGTGAAGAATTTACTTGCAGTTCTGTTGGGAATTCTTGCAGTTCTGATCATCTGTATGACGATCGGGATTGTGATCCTGGAAGCGGGAGAGATGATCAGAATCCGCCTGCTGGAACGAAGGTACCGGAATGCAGGAAAAAGAGAGAGAAGTCTGATTCTGGAGAATGAAATTTTCCTTATTATGCATTGCATGAGTATAGATGCACATCTGGGATGGAAGTCGGAGGAGACAGACAGGCAGCTTAAGGAAAAGTTTGATAATATCGAAGTCGGAGAATATCTGCGTGTATGTGAACTTCTGGAGAAGCAGATTTATGGAGAGATAGAACTGGAACGTTATGAAGAACGTACTCTGGAGAGTTTTCTGAAAAAGCTGTCAGAGAACAGACGGTCCTGTGACTGGAAGACCAGATGGAAGATTCATCAGCGTCACTTCGGCTTTGCAATCATGACGAGATAATGTTATAATATTCTTACTGATCTGAAAGTACGAAGGCAATCGTAAGGAGGACATGAGGATGAAAGAAAAGATTATACAAGGCGGAATTGTAAACGGAGAGAAGATGCTGGTATGTCCAACGTGGGAAGAGGAATTTCAGAAGGCAATTAATATGACGGGCGGCTGCTTCCGGATCACTATGGACTATTCGGCAGTAGACGTGTCCTGGTGGAAAGAACTGGAAGAGATTGCCGGAAAGTATGGATATACACTGGATTCGGAATCGCTGGAGATTATTCAGGAGTATGTACAGAAGTATAAAAAATATGAGAATCACTTCTGGGAATACGGAAAGAAGATTATTACGTTTGAACAGTTCTGCAGGATGCTGAGCAAGAAAGCGGGCATACAGCCAAAAGAGGCAAAAGATTATGTGGCAGCCAATCTGCAGAATCTGGAACATAAGGAGATTCTGGAAGCACTGCTCTTCTCTTTGCAGCTGATCAAGTCGGAAAAAGGTCTGGAAGGAACACAGTGGACCAAGCCAACCTGTGACTTTATCAAGAAGGAATTCGAGAAGATGATCGTGAACGGGGAATATTAAATGCAAAAAGTGGGGAGCCGGATAACCGGGATCTCCACTTTTGATATATTACCAGGGTTCTGGAAATATATAAAGAGACAAAAAATGACATGAGAAAAAGGAGAAAGACAGAATGGAATTATGGGATATCTACGATGAGAATAAAAAACGTACCGGGCGTACAATGCAGCATAATGACTGGAATATGAAACCGGGCGAATTTCACCTGACGGTTCTTGGCGTACTGATGCGTCCGGATGGTAAATATCTGATCACGAGAAGAAGAATGGATAAAGA
Source organism: Dorea sp. (assembly GCA_050873945.1). Classification (GTDB taxonomy): domain Bacteria; phylum Bacillota; class Clostridia; order Lachnospirales; family Lachnospiraceae; genus Dorea_A. The sequence goes on along the minus strand of JBNMJT010000005.1, from coordinate 20,394 downwards.
ATGGGCAGCAGGCTGGTGGGAAGTACCGGGCGGCGGAGTAAGAGCAGGAGAGGCTTCTGAAGATGCAGTCGTCAGGGAAATCAAAGAAGAGACAGGAATTGATGTGACAGGAGCAGAAGGGGGCTATGCCTTTTCGTATAAGAGAGTGAATCCGGAAGAGAAAAACAACTATTTTGTGGATATTTACAAATTCATTCTGGATTTTGATGAGTCGGATGTGAAGACACAGGAAGAAGAGGTGTCAGGATTTGCAATTGCAGATCTGGAAGAAATTAAGAAGTATGCAGATCAGGGAGTATTTCTGCATTATGACAGTATCCGTCAGGCCTTCGAGGAATAAAAGGATAAATCAGGAAAAATTGCGGTTGAAGTATGGTATTCTGTTATACATACAGTAAGGAGACAGGCAGACGCATGAATGACGAAGAGAGAATCCTGAGAGAAATTAAAGAGGTATTAAAAGAACTGGATAAACAGGGAAGAATGAAACATACGCAGAAATACATGCAGCATAGTGATATTTCGGTATATAAGCATTGTATTAGTGTAGCATATACAAGTGTGGAACTGGCAGAGCGGTTTGCGTGGAACGTCAACCGCCGGGAACTGATCAGGGGAGCACTTCTGCATGATTATTTTCTGTATGACTGGCATGAAAAGAACGCAGGACACAGATTTCATGGATTTATCCATGCGGGAAGAGCACTGCAGAATGCAAGAAAGGATTTTGATCTGACCATACGGGAAGAGAATATCATATTGCGCCATATGTTTCCGCTGAATGTAGTGCCTCCGATGTGTAAGGAAGCATGGCTGGTATGCCTTGCGGATAAGATATGTGCATCCAAAGAGACTGTGATCGGAAGAATCCACAGAAAAAGGATACAAAAACGGCGGAGATGAAGGATATGGTTGACTTATCATATATCCTACTATTATAATAGGAAATGCGCTGTGTTACAGATGCAAAATTAAGATGAATAGAAAAGAAAGTAAAAAATATTAAAACAACTTAGTATATTATGAAAAAATGAGTGGAGGAACAGATATGTTGAATCAGTTTTCCAGAACACAGCTTCTGTTAGGAGCTGAGAATATGGACAGACTTGCACATGCGAAAGTCGCTGTTTTTGGAATCGGCGGAGTAGGGGGATATGTAGTAGAAGCACTGGCAAGAAGTGGTGTGGGATCATTTGTGCTGGTAGACGATGATAAAGTATGTCTGACGAATATCAACCGTCAGATCATTGCAACCAGAAAGACGGTTGGAAAATATAAAGTAGACGTGATGAAAGAAAGAATTCTGGAAATCAATCCGGATGCAGAAGTAGAAATCAGAAAATGCTTTTACCTTCCGGAGAATGCCCATGAATTCCCGTTTGAGGAATATTCCTATGTAGTAGATGCAGTAGATACCGTAACCGCAAAGATTGAGATCATCATGCGTGCAAAAGCCGCAAATGTTCCGGTCATCGGCTGTATGGGTGCCGGTAACAAACTTGATGCATCTGCATTTCAGGTGGCTGACATCTATAAGACGAAGATGTGTCCGCTTGCGAAAGTTATGAGAAGAGAATTAAAGGCACGAGGCGTAAAAAAACTGAAGGTTGTATATTCAGAAGAAAAGCCGGTACGGCCATTAGAGGATATGAGCATCAGCTGCAGGCAGCACTGTGTATGTCCTCCGGGAACTGCAAGAAAATGTACAGAGAGAAGAGACATTCCGGGAAGCATTGCATTCGTTCCATCTGTGGCAGGTCTGATTCTTGCAGGAGAAGTTGTAAAAGACCTGACGATCAACCAGTATGGACGTGGTGACGAAGAATAAACGGATATCTTTTGACATTTTCTGCAAATTCATTATAATAGAGAAGGTAATGTTCTATTTGTAGATTGAGGAGGTTATCAATATGAAGAAAAATAGAAGAAACAATTCAAGACCGGCAGCAATCACAACTGCAAAAGACACAACTAAGGCAATCGAGACAAGAGCAGGCGTATTGAAAGAGGCAGAAGACGTGAAGAAAGAAGCAAAGACAAGCTTTTATCTTCAGTATATGGGTAAAGAAGTAAGTACAGAAGAGATTACAAAGAAAGTACACGAAGCATGGACAGCTTCTGGAAAGAGCGTAGACGAGATTAAAACTCTGAATGTATATTTGAAACCGGAAGAAGCAGCAGCTTATTACGTGATCAACGAAGAGACAACAGGAAAAGTTGAAATTTAAAGAAAACAGTACCGGATACTTTTTACGGAAAGTATCCGGTACTGCTTTTTTTAGTCAATGTGCGTTTGAAAGAAACTGAATTTAGTATTTTGCAATATCTTCCTCAAGACATTCCACCTGTTTTACAAGTTTTGCAGTCTCATCATCGGAAAGAGCTTCTAAAAGTGTCTTCATATCATCTGCAATCTTTGCAGGATTATAAGGAACTTCCAATGCAAAATCACTGAAAGCACGAATTTTTTGAAAATAGGTATTCGTTTCTGGTTCTTCACCGCCGGCACGGCACATCTGATACATGGTGACACAATCTGGAGCATCCTGGTCTGTACATTCCTTACAGATCCATTTTCCGAGATAATAATAATTGCCTCCAACCTGATAGAGGAATCCGGGCAGTTTTAATAATCGTTCTGATAACATGACAGAACCTCCTTGTATGAATTGATTCCCGAAGGGAACGGGTTGTTGATATAAGTATCCCGTGAATTTATATAAAAGTCAAGCCAGAGTTGCAGACCCACAGGAAATGTGAATGTTTAGAACATGAGAGGGGCAATTTATATTGCATATTTATGTATAAAAATACAACTTTTTATATTTTTTTTGCAAAAAGAATAAAATGTGTCGTATAATAGACTCAAGTATGATAAAATAGTAATAAATAAAAACATACATGTAAATATACCAATACACATGTATACATGGAGAGAAGAATGAGGTTGAAAAATGGGTTGATGCTGTTCCTGACAGCGTTTATATGGGGAACGGCATTTGTGGCTCAAAGCGTGGGGATGGATTACCTGGGGCCATTTACATTTAATGGAATAAGAAGCCTGATCGGAGGTGCGGCACTGCTGCCATGTATATGGATCATACAGAAGATGAATGGAAAATCGGATGGAACAGAATCTAAAAAAGATCTGGTCACCGGCGGGATTGCATGCGGGATTTTGTTATTTGCGGCAAGCAGTCTTCAACAGATCGGGATCCAGTATACAACAGCAGGAAAGGCTGGATTTATCACAGCATTTTATATTGTGATCGTACCTGTATTAGGAATCTTGCTTCATAAAAAGACCGGATGGAAGATATGGCTGGCAGTTGTGCTGGCAATCGTTGGATTGTATTTCCTGTGTATGACAGAATCATTTTCCATAGACAGAGGAGATATTCTGGTATTCCTGTGTGCACTCGTTTTTGCAGTGCATATTCTGGTGATTGATCATTTTGCACCTAAAGTAGATGGTGTGAAAATGTCTTGTATGCAATTCTTTATTTGCGGAATCTTGTCAATACCATTTATGTTTACGATAGAGACACCGACATTCACTGCAGTAACAGGTGCGTGGATGCCGCTTTTGTATGCAGGTGTACTGTCCTGTGGGGTTGCATATACCCTGCAGATACTGGGACAGAAAAATGTGAATCCGGCGGTTGCATCGTTGATCTTAAGTCTGGAATCATGCTTTTCAGTACTGGCAGGATGGGGTGTTCTGGGAGAAAAATTGTCGGTAAGAGAATCGGTGGGATGTGTATTCATGTTTGCAGCGATCATTCTGACCCAGCTTCCGGAGAAGAAAGAAAAGACAGATATGGCATAAGGAGGAAATCAGATGCGTTTTGTAATCCAGAGAGTTACAGAAAGCAGTGTGAAAGTAGACGGAGAAGTAATCGGACAGATTGGAAAAGGTTTCATGGTTCTGATCGGGGTTGCGGATTCGGATACAAAGGAAACTGCAGATAAAATGATCAAAAAAATGCTGGGATTACGTATTTTTGAAGACGAAAATGGAAAGACGAACCTTTCACTGGATACAGTTGGAGGAGAACTTCTTCTGATCTCGCAGTTTACATTATATGCGAACTGTAAAAAAGGAAACAGACCAGGTTTTATAGAAGCCGGGAAACCGGATATGGCAGAAGAGATGTATGAATATATTATCAGTAAATGCAAAGAACAGGTGGCAGTGGTAGAACGGGGCCGGTTTGGTGCAGATATGAAAGTAAGCCTGATCAATGACGGACCGTTTACAATTATACTTGATTCAGAAAGATTGTGATTAGAATATGAAAAATAAAGAACGAACAAAAGTTCGGGGGGGTAAAACGATATGGAAGAACAGAAAAAAAAGATATTGATCGTTGATGATTCGGAACTGAATCGTGAGATTCTGATCAGTATGCTGGAAGATGAATATGATATCATTCAGGCAGAAGACGGACAGCAGGCTGTCTATATCATGACAGAACACCATATGGAATTAGCCCTTTTACTGTTAGATATGAATATGCCGGTTATGAATGGGTATGAAGTACTACAGGTGATGAGGGAGAGATTATGGCTGGATCATATTCCGGTAATCTGTATATCCGCAGATTCTTCAGATGATAATATCGGACGTGCATATGAGATGGGAGTCAGTGATTATTTTGGACGCCCGTTTGATGCAGCGGTTGTATTGCGGAGAGTACATAATACGATTGCGCTTCATGATAAGTCGATGGGAAATTTCCAGGATGCGATCGGGATGCTGTCTACATTTTATTATCTGATCTTAAAAGTGAATCTGACGACAGACAGCTATCTGATATTGAAGGACGGATTTGATGACGGGGAGACTTATTTTAACAGTCTGACTTCTTTTTCGGCAAGACTGCATAGCTTTGCGGACCGTAATTATGTATATGAAGAGGATAAGAAAGATTATCTGGAGTTCTGTAATACGAAACGGTTAAAGCAGGCATTTGCTGAAGGAAGCAGGCAGGAGACGATACGTTACCGCAGGAGAGTTGGTAATGAGTTTAAATGGGTATCCATCTCGATGATGTGCAGTGAAGAGTATGAAGATAAGAATCAGATCGTGATGCTCTATGTAAGAGATATCAATGATGATTATCTGAAACAGCTGGATGAAGTTATGCGGAGAACAATGGATTCACTGGGAACGGTAACCGTGAATGTAACCAGAGGAAAATGTATCTCCTGTGCTGTGAAAGAAAATGGGATAGCTCTTGCAGATGAGAAAGAAAGTCTGAATTCATATGTGAAGCGGCTGTCGCAGTATGCAATTGGATGGGAAGACCGGATCAAAGCAGAAGAAATCTTTTCACAGGATAATCTGTTAAGAGAATTTGAATCCGGAAAAAATAATGTTGTATTTGAAACGGTTGTGCAGGGAGATGACGATGAAAAGATCCGGATGTTCAGGATTACGATAGAGATGATACGGAATTCTGTAACCGGAGAAGTGGAAGGAATCATGTATTTCCTGGATATCACGGAAAGCTACCTTGCAGAGAAGATTCCACAGCTTCTGTACCAGAAGAGTTTTGAAAAAGTTGCGCTGATCGATGCCAGGAGAAATCTGATCAATATGGAATCGACGGAGAATTTTAATGCGTATCGTTATCTGAATACAAAGATTGATTATAATATTTATATAAGAGACATTATCGGAGTGACGGTTCCGGAACAGGAACAGGAGAGACTGCGCAGATATATGGATATGCCGACGGTATGCAGGGAACTGGATGAGAATGAAAGATATTCTTTCACGATCCATCAGATGAATGAAGATGGAGAAAAACGTCTGAAAGAATATAATTATATGTATCTGTTCAAAGAGCTTGGTATTATTCTTGCAGTGACAGAGGATATTACGGAACTGACAGGAAAGGATGTACTGACCGGTGGATATAACCGGCAGGGCTTCATACATAATACGGAGAATATATTCCGGAATTGCAGAAATAAATCGGAATATGCGGTATTGTATTTTAATGTACGTAATTTTAAAGCAGTAAATGAACTGTTTGGGATTGATACAGGGGACAAGGTTCTTCGGATGATTTATAAGAATCTGAAGTTTTCGAGTCTGAAACCGTGTGTAGTAGCCAGAGTGGAAGCGGATCAGTTTACCTGTCTGATAGAGAAGAAGAATCTGGATCTGGATGGCCTTTCCGGTTTGTGTGAGTGGAATTTTACACAGGATGGAAAGACGATGCATATATGCTGTGGATGTGGTATCTTTTATGTAGAAGAAAAGAAGATGAGCATCAACGGAATGATCGACCGTGCAAAACTGGCAAAGCAGTATATTACAGATGAATATGTAAAACCGTATAATATCTATGATTCGGAAATGAAATCCCGTTATATTGACCGTGCGGAACTTGCCGGAGAATTGAGAAACGGACTTGCACAGGAACAGTTCAAAGTATATTATCAGCCGGTTGTAGACACGCAGACAGGAAAAGTAAAGTCGGCAGAAGCATTGATACGCTGGATTCATCCGAAGAGAGGATTTGTATCTCCGGCAGTATTTATCCCGGCGTTGGAAGAAAGCGGACATATTTCGGAACTGGATTTTTATGTGACGAAAAAAGTGTTTGGTTTCATGAAAAAACGTCATGAAGAAGGAAAGAAAAATGTTCCGGTATCGATCAATTTGTCATGGATGGATTTCTATGATGAAAGCATGATCAAATGGATTGAAGAGAATGTGGAAGAGTACCGGAATATGGGAATCGCTTCAAGATTTGAGATTACAGAGACATCATTTGAAGCGATGAAACAGAACCGTAATAATATTCTGGAATCATTGCAGGAAAAAGGTGCGATGACGCTGCTGGATGATTTTGGAAGTGGATATTCTTCTTACGGGGTACTTCAGGATTACAATTTTGATATATTAAAGATCGATATGAGTCTGGTACGCCAGATCGAGACGAATCCGAAGTCGAGAAGTATCTTAAAATCCATCATTGCAATGGCTCATGAACTGGGCATGCAGCTGGTAGCAGAAGGTGCCGAGACGGAAGAACAGGTAGCATTTCTGAGGGAGAATAAATGTGATTATATACAGGGATATTATTATTCCAAACCGCTTCCGGAAGAGGAGTTCATCGAATATCTGGAAAACAATTAATATAACAGATCATAGAATCTGGAAGATAATGATTACAAGATAATTAGTAAAAGTAAGAAAAATCTTCAGGAATCTGCGCAAGGTGCAGATTTCTGGAGATTTTTTTATACTTAAGTGTGCAGGAGAAGCTGTCAGTGGCAGGTCCTGTAGATAAAAAGTATATGAAAAAAGATTAGTACTCTAAATAAATAAAATATAAAACTGACAGGAAAAATATGAAAAAAATATAAATTCATTGACATTATTGGTAAAAGTGACTAATATAATCGTTAGACTTCTAATTAATTGAAAAGGAGGGTAAAAATGCACAGAGAAGAAGAGTCATCTGTATTCTTTTCGGTATTTCAGCTTATGCAGTTTATGAAGTATCAGGCAATGAAACGGATGGAAGAGATGGATATAAAGCCAAGTCAGGCAGGTGTACTGTTTTCACTGAAATGCTGGGGAGAACAGTCACAGAAACAGCTGGCAGAGCGGGTAGGAATTACACCGCCATCCATGACGGTAGCACTTAGAAAGATGGAGGAAAAAGGATATGTTATCCGCAAACAGGATGAAAATGATCAAAGAGTGATCAAGATTCAGCTTGCACCAAGAGGTGAAGAATGTATTGCGGGAATCCAGAAAGTGATCAAAGAGATGGAGGATATCGTCTATCAGGGGATATCAAGAGAAGAGATCCTTCTGATGAACCGTCTGCTCGCAGATATGAAACAGAATCTTCTGAACTCCAAAGATTTCAAAGGGGTGGATATGGAGACGATCATGGAGACAACACATCACCCGATGAAAAGCATGAAGGAAAAGATTCCATATTAGGATCAAAAAGACTCAGAAAGGAAAGACATAAGAAATGGGAAAATTATTAAAATTTCTGAAACCATATGCAGGCGCTGTTGCGGCCATTATCTGTATATTGGTTGTGCAGGCTTATTGTGACCTGTCGTTGCCGACGTATACTTCGGATATCGTCAATGTCGGCATCCAGCAGGGCGGTATTGATGAGACAGTACCGGATACAATTTCCAAAAAAGACCTGAACCATTTATTACTTCTGGTTCCGTCGGATAAGCAGGAAATTGTGAAAAATGCGTATACAAAGTCGACGGAAAAATACGACTATAAAGGAACTGTAATGGAATTAAAGTCTTCTGTAAAAGAAGATGAAAAGAAGATGGAGAAGCTCTCGGATATTCTCGGAAAGCCAATGCTTCTGGCAGCAGGATTTGATTCCGGCAGTGACATGACGAAGAAGATTGAAGATCAGATGCGTACACAGATGAAGAAGCAGGTGGAAGCAAAACAGGCGGAAGCTAAGGCGCAGATGGAAGAGGCGCAGATGCAGGCAGCCGGAGAACAGGCAAAAGCGCAGATGCAGGAAGCACAGCAGCAGGCGGCAGCGCAGATGTCGGATATCCCGGATTTTGATGAGATGGATATCTATGATATGCTGAAGTTCATGGGAGCAGAAGGCAGAGATGCACTGATCGGACAGATGGATAAGAAGATGGATTCCATGCAGGATTCAATCATCGAACAGGCAGCTTCTACTTACATTAAAGATGCTTACACGCACGTAGGAATTGATACAGATCAGATCGAAACCAGTTATATTTTACACACAGGAGCCAAGATGCTGGCACTTGCATTCCTTGGAATGGCAGCAAGTATCCTGGTCGGACTGCTGGCATCCCGTGTCGGTGCCGGTGTCGGACGCGGACTGCGCGAAAATGTATTCCGCAAAGTCGTTGGATTCTCCAATGCAGAATTCGACAAATTCTCTACGGCATCACTGATCACAAGAAGCACGAATGATATTCAGCAGATCCAGTTACTGATCGTTATGATCCTTCGAATGGTTCTGTATGCACCGATCATGGCAATCGGAGGAATCTGGAAAGTCTTCCATACGAATGTCAGCATGTCATGGATCATCGGACTTGCGGTTGCTGTTATCGTAGTCATCGTGGGATTCTTGTTCCTGGTGGTAATGCCGAAGTTCAAGCTGATCCAGAACCAGGTCGACAGACTGAACCTTGTCAGCCGAGAAATCCTGACAGGACTTTCTGTTATCCGTGCCTTTGGTACACAGAAGCATGAGGAAGAACGTTTTGACGATGCAAATAAAGCGCTGACAAAGACAAACCTTTTCGTAAACCGTGCGATGACATTCATGATGCCGCTTATGATGTTCGTTATGAACAGTATTACGCTGCTGATCGTATGGGTTGGCGGGCACAGCATCAATGACGGAGTAATGCAGGTTGGCGATATGATGGCGTTTATCCAGTATACGATGCAGATTATCATGGCATTCTTAATGATCTGTATGATCTCAGTTATGCTGCCAAGAGCAGCCGTATCGGCAAGCCGTGTGGATGAAGTCCTGACAAGTGAGACGATGATCCATGATCCTGAGAACCCGTCACGTATCCCGGAAGAAGGAAAAGGAAAGGTCGTATTCGATCATGTATCGTTCCGTTATCCGGGAGCAGAAGAGGATGTGCTGCATGATATTTCCTTTACGGCAGAGCCTGGAAAGACGACGGCATTTATCGGAAGTACCGGATGTGGTAAGTCTACACTGGTAAACCTGATCCCGAGATTCTATGATGTCACAGATGGTAAGATCACGATCGATGGAAAAGATGTCAGAGACGTATCACAGCATGAACTTCGTGAAAAGCTGGGATATGTACCACAGAAGGCAGTGCTGTTCTCAGGAGATATTGCTTCGAATATCTTATACGGCAATCCGGATGGAAGTGAAGCTGAGATGATCGAAGCAGCAACGATCGCACAGGCAACGGAATTCATTGATCAGAAAAAGAAGAAATATAAGAGCCCGATCTCTCAGGGCGGAGCGAATGTATCCGGCGGCCAGAAGCAGAGACTTTCGATCGCAAGGGCAATCGCAAAACACCCGGATGTATATATATTTGATGACAGTTTTTCGGCACTGGATTATAAGACAGATGCAACACTGCGTGCGGAACTGAAAGAGAAGACGGCGGAAAGTACCGTGATGATCGTCGCACAGAGAATCAGTACGATCCTTCATGCAGATCAGATTATCGTATTAGACGAAGGTCAGATCGTTGGAAAGGGTACACATAAAGAGTTACTGAAGAACTGTGAAGCATATTATCAGATCGCATCTTCACAGTTATCAGAAAAAGAATTAGAAGAAGATCTTAAGGAGGTGGAATCATATGCCAAGAGGTAGAGGACCAAAGATGTCCAATGAAAAGGCAAAAGATTTTAAAGGCACAATGAAAAAGCTGATGGCATATTTGAGCGCATATAAGATTGGAATATTCTTTGTGATCATATTTGCTGTCGGAAGTACGATATTCAATATCGTAGGACCGAAGATCCTTGGAAAGGCAACGACGGAGATATTCAAGGGACTGGTCAGAAAAGTATCCGGAGGATCCGGCATTGATTTTGACAAGATTGCACATATTGTACTGACGCTGTTATGCCTGTATCTGACAAGTGCAGTGTTCTCATTCGTACAGGGATATATTATGACGGGAGTGTCACAGAAGCTGACTTACCGTCTGAGAAAAGAAATCTCAGAGAAGATCAACCGTCTGCCGATGAATTACTTTGATAAGCAGACACATGGAGAAGTGTTATCACGTATCACGAACGATGTGGATACGTTAAGTCAGAGCCTGAATCAGAGTGCGACACAGGTGATCACATCGGTGACAACGATCATTGGTGTGCTGATCATGATGCTCAGTATCAGTCCGTTGATGACACTGGTGGCACTTCTGATCCTTCCGGTTTCGATGGGACTGATCTCTGTGATCGTAAAACGTTCACAGAAATATTTCATGAGCCAGCAGGAATACCTTGGACATGTGAATGGACAGGTAGAAGAGATTTACGGCGGTCATAATATCATCAAAGCCTTCAATAAAGAAGAGGATGTAATTGCAACATTCAAACGAGACAATGATATCCTGTACACTTCTGCATGGAAATCACAGTTCCTTTCCGGAATGATGATGCCGATCATGCAGTTTGTCGGAAATCTTGGTTATGTCGGAGAGGTTATCCTTGGTGGTTATCTTGCGATGAAAGGAACGATCCAGGTTGGTGATATCCAGTCCTTTATTCAGTATGTAAGAAGCTTTACAATGCCGATCCAGCAGGTTGCACAGGTGGCAAATATGTTGCAGTCTACAGCAGCAGCTTCCGAGCGTGTATTTGAATTCCTCGAAGAAGCAGAAGAAGATCAGACCGTAGAAAATCCGGTACGTATTGACAAACTGGAAGGAAGCGTAAGCTTTGAACATGTACATTTCGGATATAATCCGGATCATACGATCATCAATGACTTCAGTGTGGACGTAAAGCCGGGACAGAAGGTTGCTATTGTAGGACCGACCGGTGCAGGAAAGACGACGATGATCAAATTATTGATGCGGTTCTATGATGTCGGAAGTGGTTCGATCAAAGTAGACGGACACGATGTCCGTGACTTTAACCGTGATGATCTGAGAAAAATGTTCGGAATGGTATTGCAGGATACCTGGCTGTTCAAAGGAAGTATCGAAGATAATATCCGTTATGGACGGCTGGATGCAACGCACGAAGAGGTGGTAAAGGCTGCAAAGGCAGCGCGTGCACACCGCTTTATCCAGACGCTTCCGGGCGGCTATCAGATGGAATTAAATGAAGAAGCAAGTAACGTGTCACAGGGACAGAAACAGCTTCTGACGATTGCAAGAGCGATGCTTGCAGATCCGAAGATTCTGATCCTTGATGAGGCGACAAGTTCGGTAGATACAAGAACTGAGATCCAGATCCAGAAGGCGATGGACCAGCTGATGAAAGGAAGAACAAGTTTTGTGATCGCACACAGATTGTCAACAATCCGTGATGCAGATATGATTCTGGTTATGAGAGACGGAGATATCGTAGAACAGGGCAATCATGAAGAACTGCTTGCTCAGAATGGATTCTATGCAGAGCTGTATAACTCACAGTTTGAAAGAAGTGCATAAAAGCAGAATTGTAATATCATAATATAAAGAAATAAGGCGTTGTCAGAAGAAAATCTGACGACGCCTTTTGTATAGGCACGGATATATGCCGGAAATAAAATTAAAGTATGTAAGAAAAGCTGTCACCTGACAGGTTTCTTACTCGTTTAAGATGAATGTTTTAAAGTGCTTAAATTATACCATAAATTAATAAAAAAATATATCACAATATACGAATAAAAAACGGTGCAACAAAACGTGGCATGCCAGGAAGATCATAAAATACCTGTCCGGACATGCCATGTTTTATGACGGATGCTGTTTATGCTTTTGATAAAGAATTGCTTCCGGCTTATACAGATCAATACTTAACGTGTTGCAATTCCGGCAAGAACATTTCTGACATGGGAAATCTCCTGCTCGGTTGCTTTGGCAGCAGGAACGTAATAGCTTTTTTCCCGTGCAATCTGATAGAGCTTTTCCTGCGACATTTCACAGTCATTACGCAGCTGTTTTAATTTCTGTTTGAGTTCTTTATTTTCTGTCTGAGAGATCATTTCCCCGTAACGGACGAGTTCCCCGTTGACGCCGGCAAGAGCGTCGCTGACCATTGTTTTGTCATCTAACATAAGATTTCCCTCCTATAAGAATTTCATAAGATCCTGTTTGTTTTTCATGGCACTGTCGGCAGCATCCTGAAACAGCTTTTTGATTTCGGGATCTTTGGCTTCCGATGCATAGTCCTGCATTTTGGACTGACTGGTTTCGAATCCGCCGATAAGATGGCGGAGATTCTGAAGATCAAGTATTGAGATTTCTGACATAAGATATGTTCCTCCTTTTCATGTTGGTATGTTTAATATGTGTAAAAAAGGAGCATTCTATGTGTAAAAATATAAAAAAGAAAGATATTCCGGTCATTGAATCTGTCAATAAGGGAATATCTTTCCTGTCTATAACATATTTTATAATTTTTGATTCCGGTCAGAATTATTTCTGATTCTTATTTACGTTCTGCAGCTTCATTGCACGAACCTTCAGTGGAAGTCCGAACAGGTTGATGAATCCGCTCGCATCATGGTGGTCATACAGATCACCTGTTGTGAAGCTTGCAAGAGACTCGCTGTACAGAGAGTATGGAGAAGTTGTTCCGGCTTTTGTGATCGTTCCTTTGTAGAGCTTGAACTTCACTTCACCTGTTACATATTCCTGTGTGCTTTCAACGAAAGCCTGGATTGCTTCACGAAGTGGTGTGAACCATTTTCCTTCGTATACGAGCTGAGCGAGTTTGTCAGCCATTTCTTTCTTCACTTCTGCTGTAGCACGGTCAAGGATGAGTTCCTCTAACTGCTGGTGTGCAGCGTACAGGATCGTTCCGCCAGGTGTCTCATATACACCACGGGACTTCATACCTACAACACGGTTCTCAACGATGTCGATGATTCCGATACCATGTTTTCCACCGAGTTCGTTCAGTTTGCGGATGATATCAGATACTTTCATCTCTTCGCCGTTGATGCTCTTAGGAACACCTTTTTCGAATGTCATAGTAACATATTCCGCTTTGTCAGGAGCTTTCTCCGGTGTTGTAGACATTACCAGAAGGTCATCGTAGTTAGGTTCGTTGGAAGGATCTTCCAGTTCCAGACCTTCGTGGCTGATATGCCATAAGTTACGGTCACGGCTGTAGCTGTGCTTTGCATCGAACGGAAGGTCGATGCCGTGTGCTTTACAGTAGTCGATCTCATCTTCACGTGACTGCATGGTCCAGATATCTGTCATTCTCCAAGGAGCGATGATCTTGATGTCAGGAGCAAGTGCCGTGATACCAAGTTCGAAACGGATCTGGTCATTACCTTTACCTGTTGCACCGTGGCAGATAGCAACGGCATTTTCTTTACGTGCAATCTCTACGAGGCGTTTTGCAATTGCAGGACGAGCCATAGAAGTTCCAAGAAGATATTCATCTTCGTATACAGCATGTGCCTGAACGCAAGGTACGATGTAGTTATCAGCAAAATCATCTACGATATCTTCGATATATAACTTGGCTGCACCGGAAAGCTTTGCTCTTTCTTCCAGTCCGTCGAGTTCTTCTCCCTGTCCACAGTCGATACAGCAGCAGATAACATCGTAGTTAAATGTCTCCTTCAGCCATGGGATAATTGCTGTGGTATCAAGACCACCTGAGTATGCTAATACAACTTTTTCTTTCATCTTATATATCCTCCTACATGAAATATAGTTTTATCAATCGCTTTAAAATAATCTTCTCGTATGCAGCCCGAAAAGTCAAGTCTTTCTTTTGATTGTCATGCATTGCGGCTGCATGGAATACTATACACCTAATTTTATAAATATGCAAGGAAAAATGATAAAAAAGTGAAAAAAATTAAAAAATATGCAAAATACTGCATAAAAACGATGGGGTAATGCATAAATAAACGGGAGCGGAAAGAAGTGGATCCATATTTACAGAAAAAAAGAAGCGGAGATACAGAAGCGGGAAAAAATAATGGATGAAACAGATAAAATACCGGATACAGAATCTGTGGAGATGACGGAGTACATATATTAGAATGGATTATGAAAAAGTATTAGGATATGTTATGAATAATATCAGAAAATCTGTGAAAAAATGCTTGACGAAATGCTGATGTCAACGTAGAATATATCCGGCACTTTGCGCGGAAATGAAGATGCAAAGTCCGAAAGATATTATTATAATATGAAAAGACAGTTGTTTTTCAGATGGATAATAACGTATGAAATACAAATATAAAGCCGGAAAAGGGGCTTATATATATGTCATGAGAAGGAGAAGATACTTATGAATTATGATGTGATCATTATCGGAGCAGGTCCTGGAGGAATCTTTGCGGCGTACGAGCTGATGAAAAAGAAACCAGAATGTAAGATTGCCGTATTTGAAGAAGGATACCCGCTTGAGAAGAGAAAATGTCCAATTGACGGGGACAAAGTAAAGAGCTGTATCAATTGTAAACGTTGTTCGATCATGTGTGGTTTCGGTGGAGCCGGAGCATTTTCCGATGGAAAATACAACATTACCAATGATTTCGGTGGAACACTGTTCGAATATATCGGTAAGAAACAGGCTGTAGAACTGATGAAGTACGTGGATGAGATCAATATGGAGAACGGCGGAGAAGGAACGAAGCTTTATTCGACAGCCGGAACCAAGTTCAAAAAGCTCTGCCTGCAGAACAAGCTGAATCTTCTGGATGCATCAGTACGTCACCTCGGAACAGATATCAACTATGTAGTACTTCAGAATCTGTATAACCAGATGAAAGACCATATGGACTTCTACTTTGATACACCGGTAGAGACGATCGAAAAGATTGAAAACGGTTACAAAGTTGTATGTGAAAAAGAAAGCTATGAATGTGAAAAATGTATCGTCTCTGTAGGACGAAGCGGAAGTAAATGGATGGAGAAGGTATGTAAGGAGCTGGAAATCCCTACTAAATCTAACCGTGTAGATATCGGGGTCCGTGTAGAGCTTCCGGCAGTTATTTTCTCACATCTGACAGATGAACTCTATGAAAGCAAGATCGTATACCGTACAGAGAAATTCGAAGACAATGTCCGTACATTCTGTATGAATCCGAACGGAATCGTTGTAAATGAGAATACTAACGGAATCATTACGGTAAACGGACACAGCTACGAAGGCGATGAGAAGAAGACAGACAACACGAACTTCGCACTTCTGGTTGCAAAGCATTTCTCTGAGCCTTTCAAAGACAGTAACGGATATGGAGAAAGTATCGCAAGACTTTCCAACATGCTTGGCGGCGGTGTTATTGTACAGCGCTTCGGCGATCTGGTACGCGGAAGAAGAAGTACAGAGAAGCGTATTGAAGAAGGTCTTGTAACACCAACCTTATCAGCAACACCTGGAGACTTAAGCCTTGTACTTCCGAAACGAATCCTGGATGGTATCGTGGAGATGATCTATGCACTGGATAAAGTTGCACCTGGAACAGCAAACGATGACACACTTCTTTACGGTGTGGAAGTAAAATTCTATAATATGGAAGTGGACATTGATGAGAATCTCGAAAGCTGCCACAAAGGTCTGTATGTGATCGGAGACGGAAGTGGAGTAACACATTCCCTTTCTCATGCTTCGGCAAGTGGTGTATATGTAGCAAGACATATCATGGAAGGATAAATATCATATAAAAAGAAACGTCAGTTTCGGCAAAAGTAAGCCGGAGCTGACGTTTTTTTATTGCCATGCATTCGAAAGGAGCTGCCGGTGGCAGATCCTGTAGATCGCCGTGTGTTCGAAAGAAGTGACCGTCTGTCAAAGAATCTGCAAGGAGAAGCCGATGACCGATCGTGAGGTGGCAGGCTCTGTAAATTTTAAATTATCTAAGGAAAAAACAGAGTGTTATGCCAAAAAGGATAATGTAATAGAGGTGTCCATAGATTACAGAAGAAAGAGAAAAAATATTGTGTAATAAAATATTGTAATAAAATAACAGAAATGATATTGACGTGTATAGGATATCGATATAATATATAGACAACCGATATAATATGTAGATAATCTATATATGATGCATGGAAAGGAGAAGAAAAAGATGGCAGTAGATAAAAGCCTGGTTTCAGGAAGTACCACGATGCTGGTATTAAAATTATTAGAAGAAAAAGATATGTATGGATATGAAATGATTGATACCCTGCGCGGCAAGTCAAAGAATGTATTCGAATTAAAGGCGGGAACTCTGTATCCGCTTCTGCATGGACTGGAGGAAAAAGGATTCGTGGAAGCATATGAAAAAGAAGCGGTCGGAAAAATCCGGAAATATTACCACATTACAAGAACCGGAAAAAAGGAATTAAAGAGAAAATCAGAAGAATGGAAAGAATATTCACAGGCAGTTTTAGATGTGATGGGTGGTGTGTGCTTTGGATAAGAGAAGATATATACAGACGGTAACGGAACAGATCCGGTGTAAGCGTGCACTTCCACTGGTGACAAAAGAACTGGAAGACCATATCGAAGACCAGAAGTGTGATTATATGGCGGAAGGAATGAATCCTTCCGAGGCAGAAGAAGCAGCAGTTCTGGAAATGGGGGATCCGGTAGAAGTAGGAATCGAGATGGACCGGATCCACAGACCGAAGATGGCATGGAAAATGATCGGCCTCATTGCGGTCCTGAATCTGGCAGGAATTCTGCTGATGTACTGCATAAGAACAAGTGTCCTTGCAGATGCGGGAAATAATCCGGGCGGTGTAGAATGGATCGCTTCCGGAATTGGCGGCAACATTGATTATCTGAAAAGTGTTGTGTGGACATTCGCAGGGCTGGCTTGTATGATTGGAATCTGTTATGTCGATTACAGCAGGATAGGAAAGCATGCAAAGCTGCTGGCTGTCGGATGGATCGCAGTGATGGGACTGAGTGTATTCATGGGTGCGGTGTATCTCAACGGGGCGGTATACGGAATCCCGTTTTTATTCGGCAGGATATTACCGTTACGGCCGCTGTTATATCTGATCGTTCCGGTATATGCGGCAATATTATATAGCATGCGAGGAAAAAAGACGGGATACACTGGTGTCGCAAAAGCGGTGCTGTGGCAGGTGCTTCCGATATGGATCATTTTACATATTCCGAATCTGTCGATGGCAGTCAGTGTAGAATTTACATTTCTGATCTTATTATCAATTGCAGTCTGGAAAGGCTGGTTTGAAGTAAATAAAAAGAGAACACTGATCACCATGTGGAGTCTGGTAATCCTGCTTCCGGCAGCAGGCATGATGTTACTGATTAAAATGGGTTATATAAGAACTTATCAGACAGCGAGATTATCTGCATTCATCCATCCGGAAGGCAATGACGCAGGAACCTTCTGGGGAACGATCAGAAATATGGTCTCGGGAGCACATCTTACTGGTCGTGGAGACTGTAAAGAGATATGGTTCTTTAACAGAGATTATATGCTGACATTTATCATACATTATTATGGAATACTGGCAGCGGTACTGGTGATTGCTGTCGTAGGCACAGTCCTGATCTGGTTCCTGCAGAAGACCGGACACCAGAAAAACCAGCTTGGCATGATCATGGGAACCGGATGCGTGGTGGTCCTGCTTGTTCAGTTCGTCGGATACGTAGTGGAGAATCTGGGATATTTTCCGCTTTCGAATAATTACTGTCTGTTCCTGACTACGGGAGGAAGCGGGATTATGATCAGTTATATGATGTTTGGAATACTGCTTAGTATTTATCGGTATCAGAATGTGCTGGTGGAGACGGAAGTGAGGAAGAAGATTTCTATTTAGTTGATTAACGGAGGTGGCCTCTCGGTCCTTGAAGAACACAGTATATAGTCGTTCTTGTTCAGGTTCCGTGCACTAAGAAACAGTAAGAGCGCCCTAACTGTTTCTAAGCACACTCCACATTCACTAGAATGACTATATACTGTGTTCTTCAAGTCGTGACTGGCTGCGGGAGTTAATCAATTTAATAGCGGAGCCGGTAACAGAGTGAAATCCACAACTGTACAGAAACTTTTATAAGCTTTACGTATAACCGGAAAATTATAATATAAACCTTGATTTTCCGGTGCGTCTATACACTTCCGGTATCACAAAGGTTACGGTTCCACTATTGAATCATTACAGCATACGATACCCACGGAATAAAAGTTAGGAATCCTTTCCAGTGAATGTGGAGAAGGTGCTGGTAATACTTAAGGGGCAAAATTCTGCGTTAGGTATTCAAAATTTGACTGTTTGAGGCGTATGCCGAGTTTCAAATTTTGAATGCCTGCTTTTAGCAGAATTTTGCCCCTTTAGTATTTCCCACCGACGGAACCTGAACAGGAAAGGATTCCTAACTTTTATTCCGGTCCGGGTAGCCGCCGCTTAATGCATTTAATAAAAATACAATTTAAAGAAAAAGCTTGCATAATATGCAATGCAGATGTATAATTATGCAAGTCCTCGATTTACAACACAAAAGTAAATACATGGATTTTTGAAAAAACAATCCCATCAACCTAGACAATCACAGGAAATTGGGGTACTATAAAACGTACGATAATTTATAAAAATTCAATATCGGAAAGGGTGTTATACAGATGATTAAAGTTGGAATTATCGGAGCGACCGGATATGCCGGAGGAGAACTGGTAAGAATCCTTACCGGACACAAAGACGCAGAAATCGTATGGTACGGCTCCAGAAGTTATATAGATAAGAAGTATGCAGACGTATATCAGAATATGTTCCAGATTGTGGATGCGAAATGTCTGGATGATAATATGGAAGAGCTTGCAAAACAGGCAGATGTGATCTTCACAGCAACGCCGCAGGGATTCTGTGCATCAATGATGAATGACAAGATCTTAAGTGAGACAAAGATCATCGACTTAAGCGCAGACTACCGTATCAAAGATGTAGCTACTTATGAAAAATGGTATGGAATCGAGCATAAGAGTCCGCAGTATATCGAAGAAGCAGTGTACGGACTTTGTGAGATCAACAGAGAAGACGTAAAGAATGCAAGACTGGTAGCCAATCCGGGATGCTATACAACCTGTTCCATCCTGACAGCCTATCCGCTGGCAAAAGAAGGAATCATTGATATGAACACCCTGATCGTAGATGCCAAATCAGGAACTTCCGGAGCAGGACGTGGTGCAAAAGTACCGAACCTTTTCTGTGAAGTGAATGAGAACATGAAGGCATACGGTGTTGCAAGCCACAGACATACACCGGAGATCGAGGAGCAGCTCGGATACGCATCCGGAGAGAAGGTGCTGATCAACTTCACACCACATCTGGTTCCGATGAACAGAGGAATCCTGGCAACGGAATATGCAACACTCAAAAAAGATGTAACATACGAAGAAGTCAAAGCAATCTATGATAAATATTATAAAGATGAGAAATTTGTCCGTGTTCTTGAAAAAGACGTATGCCCGGAGACAAAATGGGTAGAAGGAAGTAACTACGTAGATATCAACTTCAAGATCGATCCAAGAACGAACCGTATCATCATGATGGGAGCCATCGACAACCTGGTAAAAGGTGCGGCAGGACAGGCAGTACAGAACATGAACCTGATGTTCGGACTTCCAGAGACAGAAGGACTGGAACTGGTACCAATGTTCCCATAAGAAACAGCGGACAAAGAAGAATAGTATAACAACAAGAACAGACAGAGGAGTTAGAAATACATATGAATATAAG
>JBNMJT010000004.1:0-43139 GCA_050873945.1 Dorea sp. | reverse complement strand
GTATTCAAAATTTGACTGTTTGAGGCGTATGCCGAGTTTCAAATTTTGAATGCCTGCTTTTAGCAGAATTTTGCCCCTTTAGTATTACCCGCCGACGGAACCTGAACAGGAAAGGATTCCTAACTTTTATTCCGGTCCGGGCAGCCACCGCCTGATGAATTAAATACCAAATTCCTCCAGCTCCTCCTGCATCTCCCGGAAGAATTCCGACGTATGCCACCCATCCATCGCTGCATGGGCGATTGTAAGTGTCATCGGAAGTGTCAGTTTTCCATCCGTTTCTGTGTACTTTCCAAATGTTATAATCGGGAATAATGGCACATGATCGGATGCTGTCGCGCTCGCAAATCCTGTGTAATCCAGCCATGGCACGCAGGAAATACAATAAAAATTCGCCGGCTGTCCAGGTTTGGCTTTGACGCCCCTGACCTTCTTTGCAGCTTCTATATCCGTTTCTATTCTCTCATAAAAAGTCGCAAAGTCTGTATCGTATTCACTCCAGCAGTCTGAAAATGTGTGATCTTCTTTGTGAAAGATCGTATAATTTGGATGTACGACATCCCACACTCCCGGATTGCCTTCTGTATCCGTCATCATTTTCATGAAGGGCAGGCAGTTCACAACATTGGATGTACACCAGATAAATGCTGCATAGAAATGAATTCCACGCCTGTCACATTCTGCTCTTAATCTCGTTACATCCAGGCGTGCTGTCATACTATAACTTACTTTTAATTTTTCTGTATAATACTTATAGTGATCCTGTCGCGGCCAGGCTGACAGGTCGATTTTTCTATATGGTGGAAGACTCATAATGTTACCTCTTATCATCTTATGAATATGTCAATTTCTTATTTCACCCCAGAAAGATTCCCCATCTCCCCGATATTTACTTCCAAGGGCTTCCGCTATCGTCGCCGCCATATCTGCAAAGCCTTTTCTGGTGTGCAGATTCACCCCTGCTTTGATCTCTTTTCCGTAAATGAGACAAGGCACATATTCTCTTGTATGATCCGTTCCGGTATATCCGGGATCGCAGCCATGGTCTGCTGTGATCATCAGCATATCGTCATCCCGCATATTTGCAAGGAACTCTCCTAACTGTTCATCGAATCTCGTTAACGCACCTGCATATCCTTCGATATCATGCCGGTGTCCATAGATCATATCTCCGTCTACCAGGTTCACATAACAAAGCCCATCGAAATCTTTCTTCTGTATCTCGATCGTCTTTTCCATATTCTTTTCATTTCCCTGATTCGGATAGGTCTCTGTCACGCCTTGCCCTTCAAAGATATCGTAGATCTTTCCGACACCGATCACATCTTTTCCTTCTGCTTTTAAGGCATCCAGAAGAGTCTGTCTCGGCGGTGCGAGCGAAAAGTCATGCCGTCTGATCGTCCGCTCGTAATTTGGCCATGTTCCGATAAATGGTCGTGCAATGACTCTTCCGACTCCCAGCTCTCCGGTCAGCATCTCTCTGGCAATCTTGCAGTATTCATATAACTGCTCTACCGGAATCACATCTTCATGAGCCGCAATCTGGCACACACTGTCCGCAGACGTATACACGATCAGTGCTCCGGTCTCTTCCTGCTCCCGTCCGTAGTCATGGATGACCTGTGTTCCGGAATACGGAAGATTGCAAAGAATCTTCCTTCCCGTCCTCTTAGCGAATTCCTCTATAAATTCTTTTGGAAATCCATCCGGGAATTTTGGCAGTGGATCCGGTGTAACGATGCCCGCCATCTCCCAGTGTCCAGTTGTCGTATCCTTTCCACAGGATAATTCCTGCATTCTTGCAAAACTTCCGGTCGGCTTCTCTGCAGTCTTTGCGTAATCCATGCCGTCGATCTGATAGATTCCAATCTTCTCCATGTTCGGAATGTGAAGCTTTCCGCTGTCATAGCAGCTCTTCCATGTATTACTTCCGGCATCTCCAAATTGCTCCGCATCCGGCGCTTCCCCGATACCGGCACTGTCCAATACAATCCAGAAAATACGTTTCATAGAATCAGTCCTTTCGGTCTTTTTCTTTTATTATAAGTCTATATGATAAAATCGTGCAAGATACAGGAATCCTTAATTTGTCATTTAGCTATCATCAGTTTCGGCTTGTCATACTTCAGCATCGGATACATCATTGGTAAGGATAATCATAAGACACAAAAATAGACGCCCACAGTCTGACAAACCGGGCGACTATTTTTTATTACATTATTCTGATGCATTATTATTAACTTCAATTTATTTCCTAAATGATATACATGATAACCGCAACCACAGTACTCGTAAGTCCTACGCATATCTCATACGGAATCAGTTTCATTCTTTCTTTAATCCCCAGTCCTGCTGCCCCGCCAGTTGCATGGAAGAAGGAACCGTGTGGCATTGAATCTATTACCGTTGCTCCGGCATGAACCATAGCACCTGCTGACAATGCTGACACACCTGATTTTACCAGTGTTCCGGCAAATGTCTGCGCTCCGATTGTTGCTCCGGCTGTTGTAGAAGCTGTAGCTCCGGCCATCAGAATACCTGCGATCGGTGCAAGTAAAAATGCAGGCATGTTTGCCATTTTCAAAATATGTACAACGTCATACTGTAATGCAGAGGCTTTGATAATTCCGGCAATTGTACCGGTTCCAATCAGCAGTACCGATACCCCGACAACTTTTCCAAGTCCGAATTCTGCATATTCTCTGATATTCTTTATCTGACCGCATGCAAGTGCACATACGACTCCACCTGCCGGAAGTGCGATCAACGGATCGATTACAATAGAGGCAACTGGTCTGAGCGCCAGTAATATTACTACGACCAACGGTCCTGCTATAGCCTGGATAAAGGATGGCAAATTCTTGTCTTCTTTCTGTTCCAGATCATTTTCCGTAATCTGAACCCCCGTTTTTTTGGACAACATCGTAGATAATAAGATCGTTACGATTACTGCACAGATTGCCGGAATAAAGTTTTTCATCATAAGTGATGTAAGATCAACTTTAAATGCTTCTGATACCGCGATCGTATTCGGATTTGGTGAGATAATATTTCCAGCTTTTCCTCCCCCGATCATTGCAAGCAACAATGCCTCTTTGTGATATCCGGCTTTCTTTCCTATTGCAAGTGCGATCGGTGCAACTGTAATTACTGAAATGTCAACAAACACACCTACCGCACAGATGATCATCGTTGCAAGCGCTATAGCCGCCAGTGCTCTTTTTTCTCCCAGTTTTTCTACGATCACTTCTGCAATCTTTTCTGCTGCTCCTGTCTTTATCAGTGTTCCTGCAAGTATTCCGGATGTCATGATCCTGAGAACGGAGGAGATCATTCCTTCTCCGCCTGACACCATTGTATTTACCGTTGTTACCAGACTTCCACTTCCTATCACGCCACCGATCAGTGCCCCAAGAATCAGACTATATGCCGGCTGAAGTTTTTTTATAATCAGTATGATTGCAACTGCAAGACCGATGAGCGCACCTGCTGTCGTAAATTCATAATTCATTGCTTTTCTCCTATATTTTATCTTTTATTTGAATTTTATTTCAGATCTTATCTTCGTTTTCACATTTTTCCAGCTCTGTTTTATCTCCACAGACGGTATACCTGCTCCGCAGTATCTGCCAGATTTCTTTTTGCATTTTCATTCTTCATTGCTTCTTCCAGCGTAGTAATACTACGTAAAACCGGGAAAAATGCATCGATTCCATGTTCGTTACATTCTCTTGCATCACGTTCTACCGATCCTGCAAATGCAATCACCGGTTTGCCATATTTTTTAGCCAGCTTCGCAACTCCGATTGGTGCCTTTCCCATTGCCGTCTGTCTGTCCAGCCTGCCCTCACCTGTAACTACAAGATCCGCGTCTTTTACATATTCTTCCAGTTGTGTCTCTTCCAGTACAATCTTAATTCCGGATTCCAGAACAGCATTTGTAAATGTTAAAAATGCGAATCCAAGTCCTCCTGCTGCCCCGGTTCCTGCCTGCTTTGCATTGGCTTTCGGAAATTTTTCTTTTGCCAGTGCTGCATAATATGCCAGCCATTTATCCATCTGCATAATCATAGACGGAGTCGCACCTTTCTGCGGTCCATAGACAGCACTTGCCCCCTGCTCTCCGCATAGTGTGTTTGTTACATCACACGCAATCCGGAATTCACATTCTTTCAGTTCCGGTATCACATATGTATCCGTGATCGTCTCCAGCTCTTCCAGACCTCTTGCCCCAAATGGCACCGGTTGTCCATTCTTATTCAGGAATCCAAATCCCAGTGCCTGAAGCATCCCGATACCGCCGTCATTCGTTGCGCTGCCGCCGATTCCGATAATGAATCTTCTGCAGCCTTTTCCAATTGCATCTTTGATCACTTCTCCAACACCATAAGTCGTTGTGTAAAGCGGATTTTTCTTTTCATCCGGAACCAGTGTAATTCCTGCTGCCCCCGCCATCTCAATTACCGCAGTCTTCGTACTTTCTATGATTCCATATTCACAGACTACCGGTGTTCCGAGCGGTCCCGTTACCTGAATCTCCTGTTTCATACCATTCATTCCGGCAACAAGGGCTTCGACGGTTCCTTCCCCTCCGTCCGCAAGCGGTCTGATCTGTACATCTACATCTGAATCTACTCTGTGTACGCCCTCTGCTACTGCAAGCCCTGCTTCCATCGAAGTCATGCTTCCTTTAAATGAATCGATTGCTGTTACGATTTTCATTATTTGTTTCCTCCTCGTTTTTACAAATTCTCATTATTTACTTTGCCTTATTTACTGATTGTTTCCTGCCGGCTTTTCATTTAAGTCTTTTTAATTTAGCTTTTCTTGATTTAACTCTTTTTGATTTATCCATACTATAACAAACTTTCCAGCTCATTTATATGTCCGTTATAACATATTTAAATTAGTTTTCTATTCTTTTCAGTCCTCTCGAACATATTTCTATTGTATTTTTGAAATTTATCCGCTAAACTGATCTCATACTTTTATTTTTAACTTTTAATCTTTACATTTTTATCAGAAATGGAGTGTCTTCTATGATCACATCGGTAAATCGTTCTCTTGCAGAACAGATTGTAAATACAATTAAAGACGTATGTAACCACGACATCAATTTTATTGACCGCTCTGGTATTATTCTTGCCAGTACCAATCCAGCCCGGATCGGTACTTTTCATGAAATCGGTCTAAAAGCGGCTCAGACCGGCACCTCAATTGAAGTCACCGAAGACGACAGTTTTTCCGGAACGCAGAAAGGAATCAATATGCCGCTTTACCACGAAGGACGTATTCTCGCTGTTATCGGAATTACCGGTATTCCTGATCAGATCCGTAAATATGCATATCTTGCTGAACGTATCACCAATCTTCTGATCCGTGAGCAGGAACTGAATCAGTACAGCCGCAGAGAAGCAGACAAAAAACATTTTGTTCTCCAGTCTCTGATCCAGAATGATACAAATAACCGCGATTATCTCAGCAGTTCATTGGAGAATTTTCATATTGAATTAAACCGGTCTTACAGACTGGTTTTAATCCGTATTGATTCCCGCTATAATCTTACCAATCTCTCACTGATCGAGCAGAAAACCCAGGAAATGTTCGCCCTTGCCGGCACTTCTCTTTTTACTTTTCTTTATCCCAGAGATTTTGTAGCGCTTATTGATACAGACACATACCAGAAACAAGCATTTATTTTCCGTACTTTTGCAACTGAAAATGCTTCTATTCTTAAAGTTGCCATTGGAAAATCCACTCCTGTTTTTCAGGTTCATCATTCTTATGAATCTGCATTGACCGCTATAACTACTCTGACGAATTCGTCCGAGAATTTTGCTCTTTTCGACGATCTGACTCTGCAGTTGATTCTATCTTCCGTAACCAGCGATAACCGAAATCATTTTCTCCAGAAAACGATTGACGGTCTTTCCAAGCAGGATCTGGACATAATAAAAGTGTATTTCTCTGAAGATATGTCACTTACCAGAACTTGTGACAAACTCTATCTTCATAAAAATACACTTCAATATAAGTTAAACCGTATTCACAAAATAACCGGTCTTAATCCACGAAAATTTCAGGATGCTGTTCTTCTGTATCTTGCTGTTCTTCTCCGGACGGATCAATGATCCTCCCCCTTACCACCGGCTCTATCGTCTGTTCCATCAGACGGTGGAGCAGATCAATTCCTCCATTCTCCCTGATACGGGAATAGATTGGAGACTTTGTAACTTCTGTCGTGATGGATTCCATTCCTTCCATGATCAGAGCCTTACCTGGTGATTCATACCATTTTATTTCTATATGTTCCGGTGGTATTAATTTTGATGCTGATGTATCCTTAACAAACGTCACATATAGTTTCCGCCTCATTGCTTCTTCCAGATACACAATCTCCACTTTCAGAACCGGATTATCATCCGCATCAGAAGAGAGTTCTCCCTTCACCGCAACCAGATAGGTTTCTCCATGAATGGTCAGTTTGTTCTCTATATACTGTGACCACCCCATTTCCAGTTCTATCGCTTCTTCCCCTTCCTGAAAGCATAGTATCATTCCTTTACGGAAACCGATTTCCGATATCCCGTCTGTCATATTATTGTGCATCACCTGCATGATCAGCGGGAACAGTCCGACACTCGTCTGATCCAGCTTATAGCGTGCGCCATCTAACATCTCTGTCAGTAAATGGATCTGTTGTTTCTGTGCTTTTTCTGTTTCTATATGCCGTTCGAGACTTTTATACTTTCCGGAGTTCTTCTTCCAGCCGCCTTTGCGAATCATATACGGGATATTATAATGTTGATTCTTATTTAAGCTTATTTCCGTTTCTTCTTTCGTTCTTCTTTTTTCCGATTCTTCCTTTCTATATCTATCTTTTTCCGCCAGCTTTTGGGTCAACTTCTGAAGTTCTGTATACGCAATTGGATTCTCCGGAAGTGTCTCTTCCGGCATCCAATCCACCGGGAAATATTTCCGTATGATATTCAGCATGACATTGTCCTGGAATAATTCTTCATTTCCCGCATTTGTCACGATCACCATATCCACATCCGGGTAAATGATCACATTCTGCCCAAGCATTCCGTTATATTCAAAACTTCCCGGACGTTCTTCCATCCAAAGCTGGTATCCATATCCGTAAGTACCTTCTATGCTATCTACTTTTTTCGTGATTGACGCTTCCACCCAGCTTTCCGGAATGATCTGTTCGCCGTTCCATTTTCCCTTATTCAGGTATAACTGGCCAAGCTTTGCCATATCTTCTGTGTTCAGGAACAGTCCCCAGCCGCCTTTCGTAATTCCCTTCGGACATTTTTCCCAGAAGTAATCTGTGATACCCAATGGATCAAATAATCTTGGTTTCAGATATTCATCCATCGGCATTCCGGTCCGTTCTGTTATGATTGCAGAAAGAACGTATGAATTCAGGCTGTTGTACTGGAATTTTGTACCTGGTTTTTCCGACACTGATGCATTCAGATAACTTCCCAGCCAATCATTTCCGGAAACAATTCCTGATTCGTTAAATGTCACGCCGCTTGTCATAGTCAGAAGATGTTCTACTGTAACCTCCGGACGGAACATTTTTGCCCAGGTACTTCCCTTATCAGAAAATATTTTATAAATACTTTCTGACAATTCCAGTTTCCCCTCTTCTACCAGAAAACCAACTGCCATTCCGGTGATACTTTTGCACATCGAATGTGTGATATGCCAGATTCCTTTTCTGTACGGCGCAAAGTCTGCCTCACAGATCACATTTCCATAACGCAGCACCATAAAATGATGCATATCCGTGTCCGGTGAATCTGCCAGTTCCTGTATTAAGTGTCTCAGGTGATCCGAATCTATCCCCTGACTTTCCGGCGTTTTTCTTGGAAATATCTGTTGCTGTACCGGTTCCGGACACCTTGTTTTCTGAGGTACAAAATCCACCTTGCTGATTCCTTCTGTCTTCCCCAGAATCATATTGGTTACCATCTCTATTACTGCAAGCTGCTCTTTTGCCATAAGTTCACCTCATTTTCATTATGTTTTCTTCCGTTTATTTCTATACACAATCCACGATTCTATATATGATGTAGTATAACAGAAAAACCCGGACATCTATACTGCGATATCCGGGTTTTTCCGTATTTTTATAAATTTTATCTTTTGTTTACTGTATTAGCATCCACATTACATTTTCCTGCAACAGATTGCTTTGCCTACAATGCACTTTCTAAATTACGCAAAATTATTCTGCTGCTTCTGCGGCTTCCTCATCTGCTTCATCATCTGGTACATTGTTGTGTACATACTGTAATGTAACAACTGTAGTCTCTGGATCTGTCATGATATCTACATCTTTATCACTTGCAAGTGTCAGATCTTTTACCTTGATAGAATCTCCGACTTTCATGTTACTTACATCGACTTCAACTTTGTCAACCAATGCTGACGGATATGCCTTGAACTGAACTTCTTCCAGTAACTGCTCCAGTACACCACCTGCGGCTTTCTCATGTCCGACCAGAACAACCTCTGCTACAGAATGTACTTTTTCATTACTTACCAGTGCCTGGAAATCTATCTCATCTACCTGACCTTTTAATGGATTAAACTCGACATCTTTGATCAGAACATTCATCTTCTCACCCTCGATGTCCAGCATTACCTGACTACCTTTGTGGCAGGTCTTCAGTAAACGGTCAACGGTTGCTTTTTCCATCTTAACCGGAACAGATTCTTTCATTTCTCTTCCGTAGACATTACCAGTAACGTAACCTTCTCTTCTTAATTTCTTTGCTTTGATGTCCATGCTTCTTTTTTCAGCTTTTAAAGTATTCATTTATCTTTTCCTCCAAAAATCTGATGCTTAGCAGCCTTCGCTTTGTGGTTTCAACGCTACAAAGAGGTTTTGTTAAGTAGGTTTCCTTTGTTACAGTCGTATTATAACACCTACAGCAGATGAAGATTCACCAAAAAATTGATTTTTTTATCCACATTTTTATGCACAATTTATCTACGTTTTTCCAGTTCTTCCGTCATCTCGCCACGGATACTGTCCAGTTTATAGAAATATGTCAGAACTGCAATCAGCACACACAACACGATCGGAATCCAGATAAAACAGATCTCAATATGTGTCAGTGCACGTGAGCTTTGTACCGCATTAGCTACATAGCCGCCTTTTTTCAGGAAAATCCCGATAATGAAACTTGTCAGTCCCATTCCGCCTTTTACGAAAAATCCCTGAAATGCTGCGATCAGTCCTGCCACGCTTGCATTTTTCTTATATTCTGAATAATCGATTACGTCCGGCTGCATTGCAAATGTAATTCCGAATATTCCATAGATTCCAAGTCCGGTGATCACAAGTCCAGCCAGAAGACATGCTGCGGAATTCTTGCCAATGAAGATCAGAAGATCCCCGATCACATACAGACCAACACTTACAAACATCAGACTTCTTTTACTGAATCTCTGCTCTAATGCAGGCAGAGCCAGTAACATTGGCAATCCTGACAGAATTCCAAGAATTCCCACCAGCGATAACCATTCTTCTCTTCCCAGATTATATTTGAAGTAATAGATAACTGTCGTATTTCTTACTACATATAAAGAAAAATAGAACAGATTCAATAAGAACAGGATCCATGCCTGTCCGGTCAGTCCCTTAAAGTCCTGCAGAAGCGAACGATGCTCCTGCGTTGCCGTCGGAGGTACAACTTCCTTAGTACTTGCAAATGTAAGGAAGAAAATGCACATTGCCGCGATACCATAAATCGTCATTGTGATCAGGTACCCTCTTCCTTCATTCCCGTGACCGAAGAATTTGACCAGCGGTGCCGTAATCGACATAACAATTGCTGTTCCCGCCATCGCGCAGATCATTCTTGTAGAAACAAGGATGTCACGCTCATGAATATCCGATGTCAGTCTCGGCACGATTGTATTCAACGGTATGTTTACTACTGTATACGCTGTGCAAAGCAGACAATACGTTACATAAGCCCAGATTAATTTTCCGGTACTTCCGAAATCCAGTACAAAGAATGTTAATATCGTAAATACTGCAAATGGTATCGCACCAATCACAAAATATGGACGGCCCTGTCCCCATTTCGTATGTGTTCTGTCGACGATCAGTCCCATTCCTGTATCGGTCAGCGCATCGATGAATTTTGTTACCAGCATCATCGTTCCTGCTGCGGCTGCCGTGATTCCAAATACATCCGTGTAAAATACCATCAGATATGAAGCCATCGTACTGAACACCAGATTACATCCAAGATCACCGATTCCATAACCGATTCGTTTTGCCCATTTTTTCATCATTCAAATTTCCTCTCTCTTTCACGTTTCTCTTTTCTCGAGGTTAAACTGTAAGGAAGTCTGCCGCCACAAACTTCCTTATATTCTTGTTGCCAGCAGCAAGTTCTCTGTATTAGAAACAGGTAAATGCTCCATCAACTACAATGTCTGAACCTGTTGTAAATGAACTTGTATCTCCTGCCAGATATACGCAGATTGCTTCGAGTTCTTCCGGTTTTCCCATTCTTCCCATCGGTGCCATCTCATTCCATTTTTCAATCAGTGGAATCAGTGTCGGCGAATTCAGTGTTAACTCTGTTCCGATATATCCAGGGCTGATGCAGTTTACACGCACACCTCGTTTTGCCCATTCGATCGCAAGTGATTTTGTCAGCTGGATCACGCCTGCCTTAGATGCATTGTATGCACACTGCGGCTGCGGTACATTAACGATATGTGCTGACATGGATGCAGTATTGATGATGGATCCACCTCCATTTTCCAGCATATATTTTCCTGCTGCAATATCAGTTAAGAAAATTCCGTTCAGGTTAATGTTGATTACTTTCAGCCACTGTTCATATGTCATCTCTTCTGCCGGAGCATTGATGCAGATTCCTGCATTGTTGTGACAGAAATCCAGTCCGCCAAGTTCTTTTACGACTTCTTCTACCATCGCATCTACCTGTTCTTTGTCTGTGCAGTCTGTCTGAATTGCAATAACTTTTCTTCCGGTCTTTTCTACAAGCTCTTTTGCAGTCTTCTTTGCTTCTTCGATATCAAGGTCAACGATTGCCACATCGGCTCCTGCCTCTGCAAATGCCGTTGCTGTGCATTTTCCAATTCCTCTTGCTGCTCCTGTTACAAATCCTTTTTTTTCCATCCAGTCTCATGTTTTCAATGATTCCCATTTTTGTTTCCTCTCTTTCTTTTTTGTTATTAAAAATAATTTTATATTTTAATTTTATAAAATCGTTTTATTTAATGCATTTACATAATAATTCCTTTCTGTATTTTTTACAAGATGTAAATATTTACAAGAATATGCAATTTATTTTGTGCACTTTTTATAAACTAAAGAGGCTTTTCAAGATAAGAATAAAATTGTATAATTATTTTATTAAATTGCTTTATATAATTAAGCATACAGAGAACCTGCCACCGGTAGCTGCTATTGTATACTTTGGCATCTGCAAGACTTGCCACCGGCAGTTTCTCTTACATATTTAGTGTTAAACGAGGGAGATTATTATGGAACAATTTTCATTAACGGATATAAAGAAAAAGAATTTATCTGATGTCTATCATTATATATATATGAATCCATCCTGCTCAAAACAGGAAATTGCAACTGCACTTTCTGTCAGCCTTCCGACTGTCACGCAACACCTTACGACACTGGAAAGCCAGAATCTGATTGAGAAATGCGGCCGGCTTTCTTCTTCTGTTGGACGCCGGGCAGTTGCCTATCAGATTCTGTCTGATGCCCAGATTGCGATCGGTATCGAGATTCTCTCTCATACCGTACGCCTTCTTGCTGTTAATCTGTACGGAGAAGCAATTGCAAAGGAAAAACTAAATCTGTCTTTCGAACCAACTTCTTCATATCTTTCGAAATTGAAAGACGCCGTGAAGACGTTTTGCGAATCCAATCATTATAAAGAAGAACATATTCTGGGAATCGGTTTAGGTGTTCAGGGACTGATCTCGCCGGATGGATCTGAATTTACTTATGGAAAAATCCTCAATTGTACTGGATTTTCGCTGGAGACATTCTCCAAAGAATTCTCTGTTCCATGCAAATTCATCCATGCTTCCGAATGTGCATGTAATACCGAATTATGGAAAAGTCCGGATATCACAGATGCCACATACATTTCTTTAAATTATCATCTGGGAGGTGCCATCATCGTAGGCGGGCAGCTTCTTACCGGTGCAACCGGAAAAAGCGGTACTTTTGAGCACATGACACTGGTACCGGGTGGACATGACTGTTACTGTGGCCGTCATGGCTGTGCCGAATGCTATTGTTCTGTCAATTCACTTCTTGGCGAATATGATAATCTTGATGAATTTTTTAAAAAAAAATCAGCCGGAGATACCGGCTGTATAGAAAAGTGGGAAGACTATTTAAGGCATCTGTCCATTCTGATCAATAACCTGCATATGGTTCTTGAACATACGGTTATATTAGGCGGACACGTTGCACCATATTTCACGGATGAAGACCTTGATAAAATCCGCAGCTATGTAGCCGAGCGTTCCACCTTTGATGATGACACCAGCTACATCATCCCTGGAAAATGCCCCGGCGACACTGTCGCGATCGGAGCCGCTCTTCCATTTATCAGAGATTTTATTGAAGGCATCTATCTGATCTGATCCTATATAAATATTATTTTCTGATTTTGTCTTTTTACAGAAATAGAAAGGTTATATCTGAATTCGTTCCATCCATTCATGAGAACATTTCTGTATAACCTTTCTCTTTTTCTGTCTGCAGGATCTGTTATCCAAATACAATGTTTTTATTTTCCCTATTTTTCACTTCCTTATTCTTTATTTATCAGGAGTATTATTTTCAGAATATTTCGTCTTTTTAAATATTTTTATATTTTTTTCAGATTACCTATTGACATTTTCCATTTCGTGCGATATTATAATATCAACAAAAGAAAAGGAGGACGGACCACCAATCAGTTAAAATCTTTATTTAAAATCTAAAGAAAGAGGTACAGTCCAATGCAGAGGACAATCTAAACTGAAAAGAGTCTAATAAAGAAAAAGGAGGACAAACCACCAGGAACGTAAATTTAACATCATTTAAAAAATGATAAAAAACAAATCGAAGAAAGAAAGAGGTATAGTCCATTGGATGAGATATCATAAAAATCCATCGTATTTAAAATATTATTAAGTACGGTGGATTTTTTATATTCGTTTATATTAGTTCAACTTCCTGAAACGCCTTGATAAATTGTTTCTTTCCATAATTCGGGAAGTCTACTTCTATCATCATATCGTCTTCCGAAGTTACGATACCCGTTCCATATTTCGGATGCTTTGCTTTTTGTTCCTGGTTTATTCCTGAATCTGAACGCTCTGAATCTGATTGTTCTGATTCAGCCGTCTCTTCTTTCTCTGTCTTCTCTATTCCATTACCAGCTTTCGAATCTTCTTCGTTCTTCCGTATCTCTGCCCGGGCCTGTCTTGCCAGAGACTTAAGATTCGTCCGCTTTTCCTCTTCGCTTCTTACATCTTCCATTTCCAGAAGGTCTTCCGGGATCATTTTCAGATAATTACTATAGTTTCCAAGTACTCCCGGTTCTCCGGGATTGGTATAATAAGAAA
Organism: Dorea sp.; assembly: GCA_050873945.1. GTDB lineage: Bacteria > Bacillota > Clostridia > Lachnospirales > Lachnospiraceae > Dorea_A. The sequence continues at coordinate 29,486 of JBNMJT010000004.1, read as the reverse complement.
GTTCCAGATGATTCTTTGCACGGGTAATCCCGACAAAGAACAGTCTCCGCTCTTCCTCCTCCTGATCAAAATTGCTGCAACGGATCGGTAACAATCCCGGATTCACTCCGATGATAAATACCGTATCAAATTCCAGTCCTTTGGATGCGTGAAGTGTCATAAGTTTTACTGTGCCGTCATTTATATCTTTTTTCTGATCTTCTGTTTTTTCAGGATTCTCTCCTGCTTCCAGGCAGCTTTCTTTTCCTGATCTTTCTCCTGCTTTTGATTCTCTTTCTTTTCCCGGATTCTCTATACTTCCAAGCAGTGCCCCGTTCAGGAATTCCCGGATTCCATCTGTCACGCTCAGCTTTTTCTCTTTACTATAGCTGCAAATCTGATTCAGAAAATCTATTACCTGTTCTGAATCATTCTGATAATCTGCTGATGTCGGATGCAACGCCTCCTTTAAACCAAGAAAATCATAGAGTTCTTCCCCGTCTGGGTAAGCACGTACTGATTTTTTCCCGTCAGAGTAAGGCAGTATTCCTTCTTCTCCATCCATATAAGACTGTACCTCTTCTTTCCGATCTACATAAGCCGTTCCAAGAAGTAACATTTTTCTATAAAGCACGGACTTGTCCGTCTTTTGATTCTTTATAATATCTTCTGCTTTTTTCTTTGTGACAGAGTCTCCGTAATGCTTATCTGTCAGTATCTGTATCCCCGCCTGCACATCTTCCGGATTCACTGCAAAACGCAGCACTTTCATCAGCCAGTTCAGTACCGGGATATCTTTCCAAGATTTCTTTACCGACACTTCATACGGAATCCCCTGTTCTCCGAACATCTTTTCCAGTACCTCCGCCTGTCTCTGCAGCCGGTAAAAAATCGCGATATCATTGTACGGCTTTCCTTCTGCATGAAGTCGTTGGATTCTGTCAGCCAGATACATTGCTTCCTGAAATGGATCATAATGATTCCTTACCCGGATCTTCTCACCGCTTCCATTGCTTCCCTGGATTTTTCCGCCAAACTGCAGGAACCGGTTCGCCGCTTCCAGAATGGATGCATTGGAACGATAATTGACCAGAAGTGACAATTCTTTTGCCTGAAAACGGTTCTTTAATAAGAAGAACATATTCTGTGTAGTACCACGGAAACTATAGATCACCTGATTGGGATCCCCAACTGCAAAAATCTTTGTCTCTGTTCCTTTCAGTGCTTCCAGGAATTCAAGCTGTGTGGTGTCACTGTCCTGTACTTCATCCACAATGATCCACGCCGGAAGAGAAGTTTTCCCCATTTTTAAGTTCTTTGTCCCCTCCTCCAGAAGATCAGAAAAGCTCATCTTATTCTGCCGTTTCTTTTCCTTTTCCAGCAATGGATATAGCTGAAACAGATCATCCTTATACCGGCTGACGGTTTTTCCTTTTTTATAATTCGGATATTCCTGTTCCAGCCTCTTTTTCAGGCGGTTTTTATACTTTACTTTCAGGCCGTGTTCTGTGATCAGATGTAATGCGAGTTCCTGCTCTTCATCCGGATCTATGATTTCAAAATCCGCAGTCCACTCTGCTTTCTCATTAGGAGCAGATTCTTCCTCCGGTTCAAATTCACTTTTCTCTAATCTGCCTTTCGGCTCTTCGTTTTTAGAAAGCACATTTTTCAACAATCCACTCTTCGACTCTTCACTTTTAGGCAGCATGCTTTTCAACATCCGCATGGCAACACTGTGAAACGTCCCGAAGAACTGCACCTGTTCCTCTGTAAGATCCGGCTCTTTGTTACGCAGCCGTTCAATGATCTCTCCTGCCGCTTTATTTGTAAATGTCAGGACGACCATCTTTTCCAGCGGAATCTGCTTTTCATAATGTAAATATAAAATTTTCGCGATCAGTACGGTTGTCTTCCCACTGCCTACATTTGCATTGACGATACATGCCGGACTTTCATCCGTCACCGCATCCATCTGATAGGAATTCAGCCAGTTCCATTCTTCTGTAAAACTCATACCTGTCACCTAAAATTTATCTTCGTATCTTCGTTTTAACTTTCCTTCTGTCTTTTTCTTTCGTTCCGTATCTTCCTCTGTCCGGACGATGATCTCCATGTCTCCCGGGCAGACTGCATGATACTTTAATATATTTCTGATACTGCGAGCATTCTCCGGGATCTTCAACCAGTCTTCGTAAAAATAATTGTCTACAACAAGTATCAGCTTATGTTCTTTTACTTCTACACGCTTTACAGTTTTCAGAAATGCACCGCCGCTGTCTCCGTTCCTGACCACAGCCTCACAGAATTCCTGCCACGTGTCTGGCAGTTTGAAGAACGAATATTTTTTCCGTACCGACGGACGTTCTTCTTCCACCTGCTTTTTCGTATATTCCGGTGCATCCAGTGATTCTTTCAGACTCTGCAGTCCCCATAATACCATCTTCTTATCCAGCGTATAATCACCCACACATGCCGGACAGCCATCCTCACACGCACAGCCCTTCACCATCTGGATTGCATGATCTATGATCTCCGGAATCAGCTCATAGATTTTCTCGGAATATCCCAGGCCGCCTTCGTATTTATCATAGATGAACAACGATACAACTTCCTGATTATCAGACTCCTCCAACACTGCATTTACATATCCCTGTACCGTTGCATTATTGGACATTCCGGTATCAATATCATCCCGTTCTGTCATTGTTACCATCATCGCAGCGTTCTTGATCGCATTCTCCAGACCTTCAAAATGATTATTCAACACCAATTCTCCTGCCTTGTTCGGTAAAAGCAGACTTCTGTATACACGTACAACCTCTGACGGGATATCGATCCAGGTGCTTTCTGTATCGTAATCCTTCTGAAGAGGCTGCGTCAGAGTTACATATCCGAGATTCTGATGATTGTGAAACTGCAGTTTCTTGAACACCGAGATTACTTCATCTACATTGATATCGCCGAAATGTACCTTCGTCCTTCCAAATGTTTCCTCATTAAATGTCTGCAGGATCCGTATCTCTTCCGTACCTGCCGGTACCGTATAATAATTTCCCGTGAACGGCACTGCTGTCGCAGTCCGGCTCACAAGATCCAGCTTCAGCACTTCATACAACGCCCCATCATGCATATAGACTGCACCCGGATGGAGTTCATGGTATGCCTGCGTCTCATCCATCTCTGTAATCTCTCGATTCTCACCATCTAAGATCAGTTTGAACCTGCTCTTATCCATATTCCGGAGGCTGTAATCTCCCGCCGGAAACGCCGGACCTGACCAGGCAAATCTGCCCGCCATACTTTTTACTTCTTCCGCCTTCATAAGAACCGGTATAATCTCGCCCAGACTCGGGAAAAGTGCAGCGTCATCCAGACTTAATGGAAGCTCTGCCGCTGCAGCACGGATATGTGCAAGTTCGATCAGAAGATTATCCGGATCCACGATCGCATTCTCACTCTTTCCTTCAAAGAGCCATCCGGGCTCTACCGCTATGTACTGATCAAGCGGAAGGTTCTCAAGAATCAGGTAGTTGACACAGGTCTGCCCGTTTCGCCCGGCACGTCCGCTTTGCTGCCAGAACGATGCCCGCGTTCCCGGATAGCCGACGATCACCGTTGTATCCAGACTTCCAATATCGATTCCAAGCTCCAGCGCATTGGTAGATACCAGTCCGTTAAGCTCTCCCGACATCATCTTTCGTTCGATCTCTTTTCGCTCCAGTGGAGTATAACCGCCTCTGTATCCCGCAATCTTACTGCTGTCTGCCCTGCTTAAGAATCCTGTGGCATCCAGTTTATCCCTTGCTTCTTTCAGGAGAACTTCTACATTCCTTCTGGATTTGCCAAAAGCAATGAAGTGTTTTCCATCTTCCACGAGATCCGGAAGCAGATCTGCCGCAACCGTAGATGCAGCATATCTTCCATATGCCTTATCATTATGCCCCTTAATCTCTGGTGGCTGGATGATCCGGTATTCACGGACCGGAGACGGCGAACCGTCTTTCTCGATCAGAGAAAATGGAACTCCACATACTTTTTCTGCAAGTTCAACCGGGTTTGCGATCGTCGCCGAGCTGCATAAAAACTGCGGATCAGAATGATAATACTGACAGATACGGTGCATCCGCCGGAATATATTGGCAAGATGTGCTCCAAACGCCCCCCTGTAACTATGTAATTCATCAATTACGATATATTTCAGATTTGCAAAGATAAAGTCAAATCCATACTTGCTGTGATTCGGAAGAAATGCAGAATTCAGCATCTCCGGATTCGTCAGTATAATGTTCGCACTCTTTCTGATCCGGCTTCGTTCTGCCGGCATCGTATCTCCGTCATAGACTCCCGCCTGGATCTTCCCGTCTCCGAAATACTCGAGCACCGGCTTCAGTGCCCGGTACTGGTCACTTGCCAGTGCCTTCGTCGGATAGATGAAAACCGCTCTTGTAAGGGGATCTTCCAGTATCTTCTGCAGAACAGGAAGAAGAAATGCCAGCGTCTTTCCGCTGGCAGTCGATGTCGTGATCACTGTATTCTCTCCCTGTCCGGCCTTTTCAAACATTTCCGTCTGATGCGTATACAGAGCATGGATTCCTTGCTTTCTGAGATATTCCTGTATTTCACCATTCATAGCATCCGGAAATTCCGCATAAGAAGCCGTCCGTTCCGGCACAATACGCATATACACCGTCATATCTTCAATTGACATCTTTTCATCCTTCTTCATTCTTACTCCTAAAACTCAAACTTCCGTATCTCACAGTTCTTAATTCCGAACTTTGCGAATTCTTCATTCGTCATATCACAGAAATAAGACTGGATGGCTCTTGAGATTCCGTTATGTGCAACCAGAAGATAGGTCTTCTCATCTGATTCTTTCCGAATATCGTCCAGAAGATCATAGATACGGTGGCAAAGCTTCAGCGTTGATTCACCGCCTTCATAAGAACAGATAAAATCCGCCTTGGCTTTCTGGAATTCGTCTCCGTTTCTCGGTGTACCTTCGTACTTTCCAAAGTTCTGTTCCTTCAGGCGCATCTCTTCACGCATCGGAATTCCCGTTACCTCGGATACATGTCTGGCAGTCTCTTTTGCACGCACCAGAGGTGAATACAGGATCTCATCAATCTGAAGTCCCTGTTCCAGAATTACCTTTCCAAGTTCCTCTGCCTGCTGATGACCAAGCTCCGTTAATTCGATATCTGTAGCTCCACATATCTTGTTCTCCACATTCCATACCGTCTGTCCATGTCTTGCAAAATAAAAATGTCCCATTCTTTTTTCCTTTCTATTCTCTTTGTGCTCTCTTTCTATTCGTCTTATTATTCAATTCCCGTCTTTTTTCTTCTTACTTGTGCCAGATATTCATCCAATAAAAATATCTGCTGATTCATATTTCACATTCTATCATGAATAAATTGTTTCTTCAAGCATTTTCGAACATATGTTTATCTCAGAATATCTACAGAACCTGCCACTGGCAGCTTCTTTCAAACGCATGGCAATACAGAGAACTTTCCACTGGCAGCTTCTTTTGCATACTATGGTATAAACAAAGCATCCGTAAGGCTCTTTCGCCGAAGAGTACTTACAGACGCTCCTGATATTTATACATTTACATACTCATATACATATATAAGCATATGCATTTTCCTGTATCTTATATCCGTTTTATACGAATCCAATGACTTCCCAAAATGACGATATAAGATGAAATCTGACATCTTATATCAGTTCTGCAAAAACCGGCAGTTTCTTTTTATAGATTCTTCCCGAAAATGCAATATGCGGCAGTTCATAAAATGCCACATTTTCCGGACATACAGGCCGGTACAATGGATCTGCCACAATGCCTTTTAGATTCTCGGCTTCCTGAAGAAGTACATGTTCCAGTTCTTCTTCCCCGCGGACGGCCACATCTCCGTCTGCAAGCAGTCCGTCTGTTTCCTTTAACGGACAGATAACCTTTACATTTATCCGATACTTTATCTCAATTGCTGCAGCCAGCGATTTCATGGTCACAGGTTCCCCGATCAATACAACTGTATCTCTCTGTCCTGATTCCAGCGTAAATCCTCTGATATGCTTCTCTTCTTCCAGATATGACACCTGCTTTTTTTCTTCCATCGCATGTAAAAGAATCTCCATAAATCCACGGATCGGTGTTCCAGTCACATAAGGCGTCCCGAATCTTTCCTTCAACACTTCCGCCGCCCGAAGTCCCGTAGAAGAAACCACCAGATTCACCTCTGCCTCCGGTGCACGCGCAAGATCTTCCAGTGTATCTCCCATTGCCCAGGTCGACAGCACCTTCCATCCTGCCTCTTCTACATTTCTTTTTAAAGCATCCACATGCTGCTGTGGTCCGAAATCCAGAGGGGTTATTCCCAGAAGATTCACACTCTTTGGCGTCACTTCTTTCTTTCCTTCGATACGTTTTGCGATCTCTGCAAGTGCCATTCCCACACCATATACATAATCATGCATCCCGTTTGTCGGAATGGAAAATGCCGGAATTCCAAGATCCTGTTCCAGTATCTCTGCAATTGCTTCAAAATCTGTTCCATTCATATAGGGGATCGGGGATCCCGCAAGTGCTATAAACTTCGGCTTTAATTCCTCTGCCGCAATCTCGATATCACGGATCAGTTTCTCATCATTTCCCATAACGGCATCGATCTCCGTAAGTCCCGAGATATAGATCATGCTGTCCTGGTCGTACCAGCGGATCTCATCGTGTGTATTATAGGTAGAATTACAGCCGGACGGATCATGCATCACCGTCATCCCGCCAAGTTCATAGAGTGCCGAGCAGACACCGGATACATCTGCCGTATAGATTGGTATGATCTTATAACTTCGTCTCATATGCAGCTTTCGCACCCCCATCCTTTCCGGATGATCAGATCTTCCGGATCTTTTTCTTCCTGCCAGGCTTCTGTCATCAATTCTGCCACTCTCCGGATTCCGTCGAATCCATACAGTCCGGCACCTTCCACCAGATTGACGAAATGCTTCGTTCCGGTAAACCACGCCGCTTTCTGCCCGATTGCCAGTACATTTTCTTCTTTTCTCGGACGCATCCGCATATCGGGACGGATCGTTGGTTCATATTCCAGTTCAGGATATTGTTCCTTTAGCCACTCAAATGTGTCTTTTTCTTCCGGATTTACCGCATCCAGATAGATTCTTGTCACAACAAATCCATATGTCAGTAACAGCTTGGCAAGCTCCAGCGGTCTTGGATGAAATGTATGATCGATCATAACCGGTACATCTCCGACCACTTTTCCGGCTTTTTCTAAAGCTGCTTCACACAGTGCAATCTCTCTTTGTATAATTTCTTCTGTTGATCTCTCCATGTGCATATCTGTATCTTCCATGCTCTCAACATCTTCCACATTTTCTCCAACCGCCTGCTCCAACGTCTTCCACTGCCTGATGATCTCATCATAATCAAAGCTTCCCGGAAGATATAACGCTTTCTTTCCAAGCCTCTCTGCCTGACTTTCCAGTCCATATTTTCCAGGCGGATAGCATGCTATGAATATTTCACTGTCTGCAAGCTCTTCATAAGCTTTCCATGAATCACATGCCGGAAGTTCTCTCACTTCTATATTCTTTTCCTTCAACAAACGTTTGATATCACTCATCTCATCCAGCGCAAAATCACTGCCTAAAATTGTCACTGATTTTTCCGAAGCAGACATTTCGTTATCAGATGTCTTTCTGTCAGACTTTCCTGCATTTCTTTCTGCATTTTTTCCTACATTTCTTTTCGGAAGTGCATCATAAATAGACTTCCGGAGCTTCTGATCCGGAGTCAGTCCGTGCTTCTGCATGATCGGGTCCATATAACAGCGGATGAAGAAGATCTCCGGGAATCTCGCTTCCAGTTCTTCATACACCCGTTCCAGATCACATCCCAGGAAATGATGAAGGCACACGGTAAACAGGAGTACCGCCTTCGGATGATCCCCCCGTTTCTTTAATACATCTGTCACACCCTCGATCGTCACATCTTCCAGATTACCATTCAGAAGATCCTCTTCTTCCACGATCACAAAAGAAAACCGGTCTGCGGCATTCATCTCGGCTGCCGTCAGAACGACACCACGCATACAGTTATCTGCACAGACATAGATCTGGACCGCTTCCGGAAGCAGCATTCCTGTATGGACAATATTCCAGTTCCCATGCGCCGGGGAATTGAATTCCAGACCGCTTGATTCTCCGGCTTTCTTTAACATTTCCATCCCTCCCCGGATTCTTTTGACAACTCATAGATTGCTTCCGCAAGTTTTCTGTATTCCTCTGCCATCTCACTGTCCGGAAAACACTCCATGACCGTCTTTCCTTCTTCCTCCGCTTCTGTCACAAGATCACTGTGAGACAATGTTCCTATCACCTGTGTCTTGAAATCATCTGCCAGCTCTTTTACCTTCTCTTCTTCTCTTGCCACATTTCTGCGGTTTAAGATGATACCTCCAAGAGACGCATATCCCCGGTTCTTGAAGTTCTCCACTGCCATCGCAATATTTGCCCCGGCATGGATTGCCATATTTTCCCCGGACGTAATGATGAATACTTTATCGGCATAACCTTTCCGCATCGGCATGGAGAATCCTCCGCATACAACATCTCCAAGCACATCGTAAAGTACCACATCCGGCTGATATACTTCATATGCTCCTGTCTCTTTTAGCTTTTCCAGTGCGGTAATGATGCCTCTTCCCGCACAGCCAAGTCCCGGCGTCGGACCACCGGCTTCCACACAGATGACCCCGCGGTATCCGGTCCGCACCATATCTTCCAGTCTCAGATCCTGCTTCTTTTCCCGGAAAAGATCCAGTACGGTCGGCACTGCTTCCCCGTGTCTTAATGCAATCGTCGAATCTGCTTTCGGATCACAGCCGATCTGCATCACTTTCAGGCCTTTTTCTGCCAGTGCCACAGCCACATTGGACACCGTCGTTGATTTGCCGATCCCGCCTTTTCCATATACTGCAATCTTAATCATGCTATTTTTATTCTCCTGCTTTCGTAATGATATTTGAATACGCTGTTTTCGTGGACACCCCGCTCAGACGCCCGATCCTACCGGATAACGTACTGATCACATCCTGCGGTGCATCAATGGCGATACTGATAATATTGATTCCTTTTTCCCGGTACGGAATTCCCATTCTTCCGATAATATATTGTCCTGCCTCATGAAGCAGATGATTCAACGTCTCGATCGCATCCGGATTCTCCACAATAATTGAAATAACCGCTACTCTTGTATCCATAGATTTCCTCCTAACAGATACGCGGCAGTAATTCTCCGCCCGGCTGCGGAAGTAATGCCTGCGTTCCAATCTCCGTCAACATCACTACTTTTCCCGGCTGTTCTTCTGTCACTTCACCGATCACAGCCGCATCTTTGGAATATGGGCATGATTTCAACGCATCCACGATCGTCTGGGCATGTTCCTTCGATGCCATGATCACAAGTCTTCCCTCACAGGCAAGATACAGCGGCTCCAGTCCGAGCATTCCACATACACCGCGCACCTCCGGTGCAACCGGGATCTTCGAAGCATCCAGACGGATGCCGACCTGACTCTGTCCTGCAATCTCATACAACACGGTTCCGACTCCTCCTCTGGTTGCATCCCGGATCACATGAAGGTCATGCGTTGCTTCCATTACCGCTTCTACATTTCCCCAGAGTGGTGCACAGTCACTCGTCACATCCGCATCAATTCCAAAATCTTCTCTTGCAAGAAGGATCGTGCAGCCGTGTCGTCCGATATCACCCGTCACGATAATGGCATCTCCCGTTCTTGCAAGATTTCCTGCAACCTCGACGCCTTCCGTAATCTCACCGATACCGGTTGTTGTGATAAATACACCATCTACCTGTCCTTTTCCGGCAACCTTGGTATCTCCCGATACGATCCGGACTCCGGCTTCTTCCGCCGTCTTCTCCATTGCTTCTGCGATCTCTTCCAGCTTTTCCATCGGAAATCCCTCTTCGATCACAAATGCACAGGTCAGATACAATGGTTTTGCTCCCATACAAGAGAGGTCATTGACTGTACCACAGATGGAAAGCTTTCCGATATTCCCGCCCGGATAAAATGCCGGCGATACGATAAATCCATCCGTAGACACTGCCATCTTACCGGCCGGAGGTGTCAGAACGGCCGCATCATCTGCCGTCAGATCCGGATTTTCAAAATGTGCTTTAAAAATCATATCGATCAGTTCCGATGTCTGGCGTCCGCCTGCACCATGCGCCATCGTCACAGTTTTCCCCACTAATTTCGCTTTTCTTGCTTCGTTATCCACATACTCGTTCATTTTGTCCACTTCCTTGTTATTTTCTGTCTGTTTTTCTTATTCTCTTCCGTACATATAATATGCAGAGCAGGCGCCCTCTCCCGATACCATACATGCACCTACCGGATGCTGTGGTGTACAGACTTTTCCAAATACCTTACAGTCAGAAGGTTTACATTTCCCCTGTAATACTTCTCCACATCTGCACGCCGGATTGGCCTTTCCTTCCATCTTAGGAATCTGATACTTCTTTCTGGCGTCATACATTTCCCATTCACTGCGTAATTGTAATCCCGATCCCGGTATGATCCCAAGTCCGCGCCATTCACTGTCGCAGGCTTCCATAAGCATATCGACCAGCCTCTGCGCTTCCTTACTTCCTTCTTCCGTCACCACACGCGGATAACAGTTTACAAAGAAAGGTTTCCCTTTCTGAAAATGTGTCAGTGCAACTGCAAGTGCGGTCAGGAGTTCCTTTGCCGTAAATCCTGCCACAACACCGCTCACGCCTTCCTGCACCAGTTCTTCACAAAGCTTCGTTCCTGTGATTGCATTCACGTGTCCCGGATACAGGAAAATGTCTGCGCTGCCTTTTAATGCTTCATATGCCTGCGGCATTGTCTTATTTGCGATCAGCATAGAATAATTGGAAATGTCATCTTCTTTTGCTTTTTTTACCGACAGACAACCTGCTGGAGTCGTTGTCTCGAATCCTACAGATAAGAATACAACCTCTTCCTCCGGATGCTCTTTTGCATATTTTTCTGCATCCGCCGGGGAATATACGATATGAATCCTGCCGCCTTCACTTCTTGCATCTGCCAGACTCTTCTTACTTCCCGGCACCCGCACCAGATCACCAAATGTACAGATAGTTACTCCTTTTTCCAGTGCCAGATACATCGCCTCATCGATATAGCTTACCGGTGTCACACAGACCGGACAGCCCGGACCGGAGATCAATTCCACCTGCTTCGGAAGAAGCTTTCTGATACCCAGCCGGAAGATCTCGTGCGTATGCGTTCCACACACTTCCATGATCCGTACTGCCGGACCGTCATATCCTTCTATGATCTCTCTCGCTGTTTTCTTCTCACTCATTACAGAAGTTCCTCCATCAACTGATCTGTCTCACTGTCATCCTCATCTGTGATCTTTGCAATGGCGATTCCTGCATGTACCATTACATAGTCACCCGGTTCCAGATCCTCCAGTAATTCTGAAGAGACCTCTCTTTTTGCACCACCCGCATCTACGACGGCTGTACCATCACTGATACGTACTACTTTTGCTGATAATCCTACACACATATTATTTTTCCTCCTGAATATACTGCATTGCATATGCCGCCTGTCCCAGTGCAATCCCGCCGTCATTTGCCGGGATCAGATGATGTCTGAGTACAGTAAACTGCTCTTTTTCCAGACCTTCTTCCACAAGTCTTAACAGCAGACGGTTCTGAAATACGCCGCCGCTTAACGCCACACAATTACAGTTCGTTCTCTCTCTGATCTGACTGCACCCACAGATTATGAGATCTGCCAGCTTTTGATGGAATATATAGGCTAATTTATCTGCCTGAACGCCTTCTGTGTTCTTCTCTGTCAGATATTTTATAAGGCTTCCTGTGTTCATGATCAGCCTTTCTTCCATCCCTTTCTTTTCTTTATCCGAAGATTTTGCTGATTTCATACCACTTACTGATTCTTCAGCCGGACATTTTGCTGATTTCATATCGCTTGTTGATCCTTCATCTGAAATCTCAGTTTCTTCCCTTCTGATCTTCGGATTATTTTCGCTATCCATCCGTTCTTCTACTTCCCGCATCTCTTTCTCATAAGCCTCTGCGGCAAATTCGAGTGCCATCGAAGCCTCCCCTTCGAATGTAGACTTCGTCCGGATTCCTAGTATCGCACTGACTGCATCGAACAGACGCCCCGCACTTGTCGATGTCACAGCATTCATTTTCCGGTCCGCCATGGCAAGGATCACTTTACATTCCGGTTCACTGCACAGCTGCAGCTTCTTTACGATTTCCTTCGTCTGCTCTTTATCCTTCGTCTGCTGATAGATCAGTGAAACAGCGATTCTCCATCCTTCCTTTGCGGAAATGTCTCCGCCGATCTGAAGAAATGGTTCGATACTTCCCATCCGTTCAAATCCATGATAATCCGCAAGCAGAAGTTCGCCTCCCCAGATGGTCCCGTCTGTACCATATCCGGTTCCATCAAATGCAACGCCGATCACCTGTTCTTTCCAGTCATTCTCCGCCATACAAGATAAAATATGTGCATAATGATGCTGGATCTTTACAACCGGAAGTCCCAGTTCTTCTGCAACAACTGTCGAGTTGTATTTTGGATGCAGGTCACACGCCACAACTTCCGGTTCTACTTCCAGAAGTGTCTCGAATCTGTGGATCGTCTCTTTCAATGCCTTTACGGTACGAAGGTCTTCCAGATCCCCTACATACGGGGACGGATAGAACCGCCCATCCACACCAACGCAAAATGTATTCTTAAGTTCCCCTCCTGCTGCCAGCACCTGTCCTTTCCACGGCATCGTCACCATCGTCGGAAGCGGTGCGTATCCTCTGGAGCGGCGGATCATATAAGGTTCCCCCTTATAAAAATCCATAACCGAATCATCTGCCCGGATCCGTATCTTCCGGTCATGCGAAAGGATCAGGTCACACAGATGCGACAGTTCTTCCACTGCTTCTTTATCATCCCGACAAATCGGTGCGCCGGATGTATTGCCGCTTGTCATCACGAGATAATCCGGCATCTCGATTCCATCGTCATATTGGAATAACAGCATCTGTACCGGAGCATACGGAAGCATGACACCGACTTTCGGATTGCCCAGAGCGACAGATTCACAAATTCTTGCACTATTTTCGTCTGTTTCCATCATATTTTCCGCTACGTACTCTGTAATTCTTTCTATACTTTTTTTGCGTTTTTCAAGTAACAGAATCGGCTTCTGGTGTCCATCCAGGATTTCCTCCTGTATTTCATTTACCAGACATTCCCGCTTTACCGCTTCCACATCCCGCACCATCACGGCAAATGGTTTCGCCGGCCGGTTCTTTAATGTCCGCAGCCTCTGTACTGCTTCTTCATTCGTCGCATCGCAGCAGAGATGGAAACCGCCGATTCCCTTGATCGCCACAATTCCACCATCATGGATCATTTTTCTTGTAGCAATGATTGCATCTCTTCCACGTTCTTTTCTTCCAATCAGATACACTTCCGGACCGCAATCGTTGCAGCATACCGGCTGTGCGTCATAACGCCTGGTCGCCGGATCTTCATACTCCGAAGCACAGTCCGGGCACATTGGGAATTCCTTCATACTGGTCCGTTCCCGGTCATATGGAAGTGCATCCAGGATCGTAAGTCTCGGACCGCAGCAGGTGCAGTTGATAAATGGATGCAGATAACGCCGGTCTTTCGGATCGTACATTTCTTTTTTGCATTCTTCGCAGATTGCAATATCCGGCGAGACGAAGATCTCCCCTTTTGTCTTCTCGCTTTCTATAATCTGAAAATCATTGAATTTCCCGTATTCTTCCTCATTTACATCTTCTGTATTGATCTTTAATATGGCAGCTCTCTTCGGCGGCTGCTTTTCCAGTCTCTCCAGAAAATCTTTTACACATTTTTCCTCTCCCTGTGCAAAGATTTCCACATAGGAACCTTTGTTACACACACCTCCGGTGATTCCGGCAGCCACTGCGTGACGGCTCACAGTCGGCCGGAAGCCGACCCCCTGCACAATTCCGTAGACACGGATCTTCTTTGTTATCACCTGTATCCTCCCCGTCTGACTAAAACATATAGGCTTTCCATATATCCTATATCTTCCTTTTCTTTATATTTCTTCTGCATCAATTATATTGCAGGACGATTATACATTCAGCTTTCCTGACACCGCGAAATGCGTCAGCGGAACAAATGTCCCTTCAAATCCCGGAATCATCCGCTCCATACATGGATCTGCGAAGATCACATCATATCCTTCTTTTTCCACCAGCGAAATAAAATCATCCTCTTCTTTCAGACCAATATCATCACCAGCATCAACATTCAGATCCGTTAAAATCTCTTCTTTCCGCATAAACCATGTCGCCGTTGTGATCGCTTCTTTTTCCCCGGTTCGTTTTTCGATCTCCTTACGCACCGCATTTGCAATCACCTGCTGTTGTACGATCAAGATCTTCTTTCCCTGATAGTCCATTTCCGGCACAAGTTCTGATGCCAGTGGATAAGCAATCTCATATGGTGTTCCGAACTTCTTTTGCAGATACTGCGCTGCTTTTAATGCCGCCGGAGATACGACTACATTCTTTGCTGCCTGGGAAGCATTTCTCACTTCTTCCAGTCCGTCTCCCATGCCATAGCAGACGGCGCGCAGTCCCTGGTCTGCATATAATTTCCGGATCTTCTCTGATGCTTTCAGGTCACTGACATCCTGCGGAGTCATGCCGATAATCCCGATACGCTGTCCGTCTTTCTCTCTCCCAGCCGCACCATCTGCATTCTTATCACCGATTTTCTTATTGCAAATTTTCTCATCGCAGACTTCCTGAGCACAGCATTCCATCTTCTCTATATTATCTGTCTCCACATCAACTCCTGCTCCCGTAAATTTCCGGAACAACGCAAGATATGCCTTCTCTTCTCCCCTGTCATACAACTCCATTCCATCCGTATTCACCGTCAGAACCGGCAGTTCCGTCTTCTTAGCCAGCATCCGCTCCAGCGCCCGGTAATCGGTCCCGATCACTGCCGGTACCGGAGTCCCGATCACTGCCGCAAATGTCACATCCAGCTTTTCTGCCGCATCTGCAAGTTTCGCAACCAGTCTGTCGTCTCTTCCAAGGATCGCATCCATATCACGAAGTCCCGCACTGAATACCGCACTTCTTGTTTCAAACCATCTTGGTTCATCGAATCCACACACATTTCCCGTACAGCCGCCCGCATCACAGATGACCAGCATTCCGCCAAGTTCGTATAACACCGACACCGCTCCCGACTGATCCGGTGCAAATGGTGTCAGATATTTTCTTAATCCTTTCATCGCCTACACCTCCAACAGTCTTTCGCACAAATGTCTCACACCCGCATATCCGTACGGCTGCACTTCTTCGTTCCACATCACATTTTCCGCATCCGGATGATAGTAGCAGGCATCTTTCCCGATTGTAACCGTTACCCCGCTCTCTTCCGGATCATAATACAGCATGGTTGGTTCCATATTGGAAAATACTTTTGTCTGCGGACTCCGTTCGGATAAATTCTTCAGATACACAAAATTCTCAGCAGTCAGCGTTCCATAGATCTCCGCCACCCGGAATCCATATTTCACAAGTGCCAGTGCCAGTTCGAACGGATCTCCGTTCATACATTCCCCGATGGCAAATACTGCATCCGGCTTCGCAGATTTCAGCCGTTCTACCGCTTCAAGTGCGGCTGCCTCTGCTTCTCTGTCTTCGAACGGAATGCCCAGAACATTGCCCAGTGCCTGATACTGCTTCGTTATCTTATCGATCTGGTACAATCTCCGAAGTTCGATAAATGGGATCTTCAGATTCTCATGAAAATCTTCCGCTGCAAATCTCGCTTCCGGATGTAATACCAGATTAAAATTCGCCTCCGCCATCGTCTGGTACTCTTTGTAATCTTTGCATCTGGATATCTCGTGTACCGTCTTTACGCCCGCTTTTTCCAGCATCCCGTATAACTCACAGTCGTCCATAAGCGGCGAAAAGAATCCCAGAAGATTCACGACATTTCCTTTTTTCTTCTTGGGTTCCAGTAACGAATATAAAGACTGACGCACATGGACCATCGGAGGTTTCCGTCCTTCTCTTGTCAGGGCATACATATAGCATGGTCTCACCGGAAGTCCTGCTTTTTCTTCCGACTTTCTGCAGATACGCTCCATATCCGTCCCCAGAAGTGCATCCACACAGGTAATACAGATCATCACAACCGACGGCTTCTTCTCCAGACTGTCACAGATCTCCTGTACTGCCTTTGGCACTTTCTTCAGATGTCTTCCCGTTACGATATCAGTCTCATCCATCGTAAGATAGAAGAACCGGTCCTCATACTGTGGCATGGAACTGATCATGGACGTATTCCGTCCGCAGCATCCAGGTGCCACGATCAGCATGATCGAATCCGGGATTGCAAGCCCCGCTCTCTTTACTCCAAATCCTTCCGCTCCCGGCGAATTGAACGCAAGTGTCGCCGGAGAACTGTAGATCAGATGCGTATTCGACCGGAACTGTTCCGGAATGTCATCTCTTCCCCGCTTCTGTAATTCTTCTACCGTACAATAATAGGCAGTCCCTCTCATACCTGTTCCTCATCTTTCCATAATATTTCCGCCAGATCATAGAAGCATTTACTAATGTCCGACTCCGGATTGCCCTCGATCACCGTCTTCCCCTGGTCTTCGCAACGGTTAATTTCATCACTTCTTGGAATCTCTCCCACGATGTCAAATCCATGCTCTTTTGCAAATGTCTCTACTTTTTCATTTTCATTTTCCACATTTCTGTGATTCAGTACGATTCCGAACACTCTTGCATAACTTCTGTCTTCAAAGTTCTTTACTGCTTTGGAAATGTTATCTGCCGCGTAGAGTGCCATCTTCTCCCCCGATGTCACAATCAGAACTTTCTCTGCATAATCTTCCCGGATCGGTGCTGCAAATCCCCCGCAGACCACGTCCCCAAGTACGTCATACAGAACGACGTCCGGCTGATAGGTCTCAAATAATTTCAAATCTTCCAGTAACTGGAATGTCGCAATGATTCCTCTCCCGGCACAGCCAAGTCCCGGTGTCGGACCTCCCGTCTCGATACATAAGACATTACCGAATCCTTCTTTTGCAATGTCTTCCAGTTTCTCCGGTTCTTCATCTTCCTCTCTCATATAATTCATGACCGGTCTTAACGGTTCCCCGCCGAGCAGGTTCATCGTCGAATCTGCCTTCGGGTCACAGCCGATCTGGATTACTTTCTTCCCCATCGTGGCAAATGCTGCCGCCAGATTGGATGTGACGGTGGATTTCCCGATTCCGCCTTTGCCGTAGATTGCTACTTTTAACATGTGTGTTCCTCCTGCATGTTCTGCTTATTTTTCTTAGTTTTATGAATATTTTTTATACGCTTCTGTATTTTTCTATTGAACTTCTTAGTTTTTTTACGTATTTGATCAGATGAAAAAAAGAACATTTTATATACGAAATACGGCTCTCTTTTCGTTATCTGAAGCCGCCTTATTTTGTATACAAAATGCTCTTTTTGATTTTTCCAATGTATGGTGCTGATAAATGGTATGGCAATACCATGTTCCGGAAATAAGGAAGTTCATAACTATTCCTGCTCGGGATGCTGCCTTGCAGTCAGAGTCGTCCTTGTATATTCTGTTTTCTTTTCTGCTCTTTTGCTACATCCGGATAGATCCTGATCATTCCGTTTGTACTTATGGATTTATTATACTCTTTGAATAAGTGGTCAGTCAATTCGAACTCTTTCTTGTACTTTACTTCCGGTTGACTTTTCCACACATTTCTTCCATAATGAACGTATACCCCATACGGTATTGGAGGTGCGATTATTTATGAAACAATGTATGGATTCAGACAACTTACACCGCCGTCTCCGCAAGATCATCGGACAGGTACAGGCAATTGACCGGATGGTAGATGAAGATATTCCCTGCGAGGACATCCTCTCTCAGTTGAATGCTGCCAAATCAGCACTTCACAAATGTGGACAGGTCGTTCTGGAAGGACATATCAAGCACTGTGTACGCGATGGGATCGAACACGGCGATGCGGATAAGACGATTGAAGATTTTACAAAAGCAGTCGAAAGATTTGCAAATATGGGTTAACCGGCAGTAAGACAAACGTAGAAGTTTGTAAATATCTGTAAATACAAGTTAACTGCTAGCAAGACAAAAGTACAATTTTCTGGAATTATATTCCGATAATTGTACTTTTTCTTTTTATCCTCTTGACATACATATACCCCCATATGTATATTATACCTATACCCCATACGGTATAATATCTGTCAAAAACTTTCTACATGTTTACATTTTTATAATGCTTTTGACCGGAATTATATCCGTAGTACCTGTCATCCGCAGGTTTTTACATATCATGAAACATTTACATAGAAAGGAATGAGTTTATCATGAAAGAACTTATGAATAAGTTAGATGGATTTCTGGAACTTGGTGGAACAAAGAAAGATATTACGTTCCTCGTAATTTCCGGTGCCGCCCTGATCTTAAGTCTGGCGTTCCCGGATACATTTCCGGTCAATCCCGGATGGATCGTAATCCTCTTATGCGGCGTCCCGATCATTCTGGAAGCTGTGATCGGTCTGGTCACTGCATTTGACATCAAAGCCGATGTACTGGTCTCACTTGCCCTGATTGCTTCACTTTGTATCGGTGAGACATTCGCCGCTGCCGAAGTTGCATTCATCATGCAGCTTGGAGGACTGTTAGAGGAACTGACTGTTGCAAAGGCCCGCGCCGGTATCGAGAAATTAGTTCATCTTACCCCGCAGACGGCCCGTGTGATACATTCCGGTGCTAACGGAGAAGAAGAGCTTACAATTGCAGTCGAGGATGTGCAGCTGAATGACATCTTACGTGTCCTTCCGGGTGAGACGATCCCGGTTGACGGTGTGATCCTCTCCGGCCAGACTTCCATCAATCAGGCTGTTATGACGGGCGAATCTCTTCCGGTAGACAAATCAGCCGGGGACGAAGTCTCTTCCGGAACGGTGAATCAGTTCGGAACATTTACGATGAAAGCAACAAAAGTCGGGGAAGACAGCTCTATCCAGCGTATGATCCGACTGGTACAGTCCGCAGATGCCGGAAAAGCCAAGATCGTCGGAATCGCTGACCGGTGGGCCACCTGGATCGTTGTGATCGCACTGACTGCGGCCGTTCTTACCTGGTTCTTCACCGGACAGATCATCCGCTCTGTCACGATCCTGGTTGTATTCTGTCCATGCGCTCTGGTACTTGCAACACCGACTGCCATCATGGCCGCAATCGGAAATGCTACCAAACACGGATTCCTTGTCCGCGAAGGTGATGCGCTGGAACGTCTGGCTTCTGTGCAGAAAGTTACATTTGATAAAACAGGTACCTTAACTTACGGAACTCCAGAGGTCATTGCCGTACAGTCCGTCATCCCGGAACTTTCAGATGAGGATCTGTATCTTTATACGGCTGCCTGTGAACGTTTGTCCGAACATCCACTGGGAAAAGCCATTGTAAAAGGCTGCCGCCAGAAACTCGGTTCCGGTTCTGCTTCCTCAAGCTTATTTACAGATGTCTCTGTCGAGAATTTTCAGATGATACCAGGACGCGGAATCTCTGCTGCTGTCAATCATCAGCCTGTACTTGCCGGCAATCTGTCTCTTCTTTCGGAACAGAACATTACCATTCCTGCTGATTTTGAACAGCGTACGGCATTCTATCTTCATGAAGGTGCAACCATTATCTATGTCGCTTATAACGGAAAAGCTGCCGGATTCCTTGCACTT
Organism: Dorea sp.; assembly: GCA_050873945.1. Classification (GTDB taxonomy): domain Bacteria; phylum Bacillota; class Clostridia; order Lachnospirales; family Lachnospiraceae; genus Dorea_A. The sequence goes on along the minus strand of JBNMJT010000004.1, from coordinate 9,583 downwards.
GCTGACACGCTCCGTCCGGAAAGCCAGAAGATGATCGATGCCATACGAGATCAGAACATCGATCCTGTTCTTCTTACCGGAGACCATGAAAATGCCGCACAGGCAATCGCCGGACGCCTGCATATCCAGGAAGTATGTTCCGACTGCCTTCCGGAAGATAAGTTAAAAGAGATCGATCAGTATCAGAAGCGTAACCTTGCTGTCTGTATGATTGGAGACGGTATCAATGATGCTCCGGCTCTTAAGAAAGCAAATGTCGGTATCGCCATGGGCGGAGTCGGAAGTGATATCGCCGTTGACGCTGCAGATATTGCCCTGATCGATGACCAGATTGAAGAGCTGCCGCATCTGCTGGCACTTTCCAGACGTATGATGCGGACGATCCGGCTCAATCTGACATTTTCCATGACACTGAATTTCGTGGCTATCGTGCTTGCGATCACCGGAATCCTGAATCCAATCGTTGGGGCGCTGGTTCATAATGCGGGATCGGTGCTGGTGATTATTAATTCTGCATTCTTGCTGAAGTGGAGATTGAGATAAATTTCTATCTTCAGAACCTGCCATTGGCAGCTTCTTACGAATATATGATACTTACAAAAGACTGGTATATCTTTTCACAGATACACCAGTCTTTCTATATACCAAAGTATGCAACAGAAATCGCCCGTGGCAAGTTCCCTGTATTATTCTGTCCTCTTTATCCAATTAATACTTTTTTCCCTTCGAATGCAAATCCATAATGCAAAATTTCCTCTTTTTTAAAGCCTCTTGCAAACAATTCTGCATCGTAATTCTTTTCTTCGATCTGCTTTTTTGCTGCCTGTACAGCTGCTTCCAGATCTGCTTCTTTTGCCACACTGCGTACTTTAAATTCTATAATGACCGCCGGATATCTGTCATCCTTCTTTCTCGGGATCATCATTACATCATAACGTCCAAATCCACTTTCCCTGTTCGAACGGATTTCATAAATATCCCTCTGCTCAGCTATCAGTCCCAGAACAAATCCATGGTAAAACCGCTCCGGTTCACTTTGTCCGCCTTCTGCTCCATTTACATCAAAATAACTGAATGTTGCCATCGTTATCTGATTCATATAATAGTTCAACGCATCTATATCATTTTGCAAAAGTGCTTTGATAAACTGATTATAATTTGTCCGACTCTGATTAAACCAGCTCTTGAACAAATTCGTAAACATTGCTGTCGTCTCAAGATTGGTAATCTTCAGATGATACCATGGTTCTCTTAATAATCCACGGTATTCCACCTGTTCTGCTTTCAGATATCCGCTTGCCAGCATAAGACTCCATATAGCATTTTCATCCTGATCCAGCTGTTCAAACACAATCTGTTCATCAAAATTTACGATAATTTCTTTCCCTTGCAGAAGTTCTTCCATCTGTTCCTTAATACCGGCAGATGCCTTCCGTATCAGTCTGCTGATCAAACTATTCGAACTTGTATCTGCCCAGTACGTACGCATCTGTTTTTTATCCAGATAGTTTGTAATAGACCATGGATTATAAATATCTTTCTGATTTCCAAATACGAATCCATCATACCATGATTTCACAATTTCTTTCTGCTCTGACATTCCCATATTATCCAGTGCCGTAAATACTTCTTCTTCCGTAAATCCAAAACTTGTCTCATATTCCAGCGATGTGGAAGTAATCACATTCAGATTATTCAGATCTGAAAAAACCGACTCCTTTGACACCCGGGTAATCCCTGTCATCATAGCCCGTTCCAGATAGGGATTTGTCTTAAATGTTGCATTAAAAAGACTTCGCACAAATGCGGTAAACTGGTCCCAATATCCATATAGATATGCTTCCTGCATCAGTGTATCATACTCATCCAGAAGTATGATTACTTTTTTCCCATAGTAGCGGTAAAGACAATTCGCCAGATTCTTGACTGCATTACAGATCGTATCGTTGGCTACCGATTCCTTAGCTCCGGGATTCTTGGCATAATTATCCAGCTCTTCGAAACATTTCCGCTCTCCTTCAGTAAGTTCTTTACTTTCCAGCAGATAGCGGTGTTCTGAATATGCTTCATTAATTGCCATAATAATACCATCTCTGGCATCATTATAATTGCTTCCTTTTATCGATGCAAAGCTTAAGAAAATGACAGGATAACTTCCCTGTAAAATACGATACTTTTCATCGTTCCAAATTGACAATCCTTCGAACAGCTGCTTCTTTCCGACATACTGATTGGAAAAAAAACAATTTAACATGCTCATATTCAGTGTCTTCCCCCAAAGCCTTGGTCTGGTTACCAGCGTGATTTCATCTTGACCTTCCCACCACTCTCTGATCAGTTCTGATTTATCTATATAAAAGCAATCATTTTCCCGTAATGATGCAAAGTCCTGTTTTCCAATACCGACGACTTTACCCATGATAATCCTCCCTACTTTCTTTCTGCCTCCAACTACCAGCTACTTACTTTTTACTATTCAATATTTTATCACACAATATATATTTATGTATCAAAAAAAGAGCTGTTGCTCTATGAATTTTCATCCACAGAATCATCCTCTTGTCCTTTCTTACAGACACATGCCGATTCATACGGTCAACAACTCTTTTTCATCCTTTTTCTCTTATTATATTCTCTATTCTTATATAATCTCTTTTGTTATCTCTTCTACTATTCCTTATCCTATCCCTTCACGCCTTTCCGATACACCACATACGCGATCACCGCGGTCACCACTTCCGTGATCCAGAACGCATGCCATACTCCGACTGCTCCCATAAAACGGCTGACAATAAATGCCACCGGAATGATCACGACTACATATCGGCACAGTGAAATGATCAGTGAATGCACACCTTTTCCAAGTCCTTCCAATGCCCCGCTGCAGATAACCGATACCGAAGAAGCAAGGAATCCCAGACTGATGACTCTGAGTGCCACGCTTCCCGCCTGCATCGTTACCGGATTCGCTGTGAATAATCCCATCAGCTGTCCCGGAACTGCCAGACAGATTGCCGTTCCTGCTGCCATCATCACGAGTACAAGGATCAGTCCGTCCTGGAAGATCTTGTGTACACGCTTGTGCTCTCCCGCTCCATAATTATATCCGAGAAGCGGACGCATTCCCTGCACAATTCCATTTGCCGGAAGGTACAGGAAGGTCTGCAGCTTATAGTAGACTCCGAGAACGAATACGTAGACTTCCCCATAGCCTGTGAGTATTACGTTCAATACCGAGATCAAAAGTGACGGAAGTGCCAGGTTCAGGCTTGCCGGAATTCCGATCACATATAACTTCTTCCATAATCCAAGGTCCACTTTCAGATATTTCTTTCTATATTTCACCGGCAGCGGATTCACGATATAAAAGATCAGGTACAATACTGCTCCTGCTGCCTGTCCGATTCCTGTTGCAAGTGCCGCTCCTTCGATTCCCATCTTCGGGAATGGTCCGAGTCCGAAGATCAGGACCGGGTCCAGGATAATGTTGATGATCGCACCTGACATCATACAGGTCATCGATTCTACCATACGTCCGACTGCCTGAAATGTCTTCTCAAATACAAGCTGCCATGACAGTGCTGTCGCAAATAAAAATGCAATTCTTGAGTAACGTACCCCATAGTCCACAATCTCTGCATTTCCCGTAAACATCTGTAAAAATGGTCTCATCACGGCAATTCCCAGAATCATAAATCCAACTCCGTGAATCGTTCCAAGCAGCATTCCCTGGGTTGCCGCCCTGTCTGCCGTCTCTTTGTCCTGTGCTCCCAGGTAAAATGAGATGACCGCATTGATTCCGATTCCAAATCCGATCATCACCGCATTGATCAGATTCTGCACTGGATACACCAGTGATAACGCCGTCATGGCATCTTCGCTGATCTTGGCGATGAAGAAGCTGTCCACAATATTATAAAGTGAACTCACCATCATAGAAATGACCATCGGCAGTGCCATCGATACGATCAATTTTAATACCGGTTGTTCTTTCATATATGTCTGATCCATATATATCCCCTTTCTCTCATATGTACTATCTATTAATCTTCTAATTCTATTGTGGATCTTTGCAATGCTTTTCTCTATTTCTCCATCTTGTCACAGATTGTTTCAACCGAATATGTGACAACAAAAAACCACATGGTCGCTGTTATCCAGTAACCATGTGGCGAAAAATAGATTGCTCCAGAAAAATCCACACTCATTTTAGGGTTGTATTATAGCACTGTCTTTTATAGAATGTCAATCGCTAATTCTATGAAATCATCTTCCAGACCTTTACTCACTTGCCATACCTACTTAACAGATCTTATTCCCATTCGCCTTCATCTTGAATTTCATTCCCAGCATCTCCGCCGCACGCTTGCACATCAGCATACGCTGTAAGAAGATCTCAAAATAATCTAATATAGAACAGATTCCTTCATCCAGTTCAATCTCCAGTAAGATCACCTGCTTTTCGACATTTACATGCAGGCTGGATGCCACTGCGGCATAATTCACCCGGTCATGCTTGTCAAAGCTTTCCTTAATCGTGTTCCGCACACGGTTTCTTCTTACATCTGTCTTATCTGCCAGGATCAATGCCGCAGAGACTGCATCCACAGCCATACCGGTTGCTTCATCATGCTGGCCGATCGCACTGACGATCACCGCAATGTCTTCATCCGGTACTTTCAGATCACGCAGTATCTGAAATGCCATGATCGCAGAACTGTGTGCGTGATCCACACGGTTCACACAATTTCCCATATCGTGCATATAACCCGCAATCTTGGCAAGTTCGATCGTATGCTGGTTATAGCCTAGTTTATCCAGAATATTTCCTGCCGTTTCCGCCACTTTTACTGCATGACCTCTGGAATGTTCGGTATATCCAAGTGCTCCGAGTACTCTGTTTCCCTGTTCGATATAGGCATTCACCTCCGGCATATTTTTGATTGCTTTATATGTTACTTTGCTCAACTTTATTCGTTTCCTTTCCTTCTTATAATCTATGGATCGCATCCATCGCAAGCTCGGAACGCTCACATTCTTCTGCCGACATTGTAATCTGATAGCATAATGGGCTGCCCTTCATATATTCCGATGCATAACTGAGTCCATTCGTCCTTTCATCCAGAAACGGACGGTCGATCTGATTCGGGTCCCCAAGCAATATGATCTTGGTTCCTTTTCCTGCTCTCGTTATGATTCCTTTCACCTGATTCGGAGTCATATTCTGCGCCTCATCTATGATCAGATAGGTCTTGACAAATGACCTGCCCCTGATGAAATTCATTGCTTCTGTCTGGATCAGCCCTCTGGCAAATATCTCTTCGATCTTGCCCTGTAATTCCTGTTCATCCTGATAACGTTCTTCCTCATCTGAATCGATCAGCTGCTCCAGATTATCTACGATCGGACGCATCAGTGGTGATATCTTTTCCTGCTCATCGCCGGGCAGGAAACCGATATCCTGGTCAAACTGTGCATTCGGTCTGCAGATCAGAATTCTTCTATATTCTCCGGTCGGATTGTTCAGCACCTTCTCCAGTCCGACCGCCAGTGAATAAAATGTCTTCGCCGTTCCTGCCATTCCTTTTACGATCACAAGCGGCGCTTTCTCAGCAGATTTCATCAATGCTTCCTGCAGGAAATACTGTCCCGCATTCCTTGGTTTGATCCCATAAGGCTGACTCTTTCGGAATTCTAACGGTACTACTTTCTTTCCCTCGACTCTTCCCAGATGTGTCTTTTTCACAGACTGGTCTGCCTTCAATATGATAAATTCATTCTCCGTAAGTTCCGGCTGGATCTTATTGCCATCTTCATCGGACAAATAAAGTTCCTTCAGATGAACGCCTTTTTTCTTGAATTCCTTGAATTTATCTTCCGCCACATAACAGATCTGTCTGCCGCTGTACTGACCTTCTTCTTCGATCACCTGCTCTGTACTGAAATCCTGGGCTTCAATTCCGAGAATCTGTGCTTTTAACCTAAGGACCAGATCTTTTGTCACCAGAACAACCGGCTTTTCTTCTTCCCGGATTCCCTTACATACTTTTAAGATCCGATTATCCGGCTTATCTTCCGGAAGACTTTCCGGCAGTTCTACATTTACACAATTGGCCTCTACACGGAGGATTCCTCCATTTTCCATCTGGACACCTTTTAAAAGGTCTCCTTTCAGTCTGAGCTTTTCCAGAAAACGGATCGCCCGCCTTGCATTTGCGCCCTTTTCTCCTTCTGCTTTCTTCAGGCCGTCCAGTTCTTCTAATACAACCAATGGCAATATCACCCTGTTTTCTTCAAAACACTGACATGCATAAGGTGCCTGGATTAAAATATTGGTATCAATAACATAGGATTTGATCATAGATATTTCTCACACTTTCTGATTTGGTTTTTTGTACATTTTCAGGTATAGTATGAAAATATTGAATTTACTCGATAGTTTTGTAAAAAAGATGTTAAGTTATTCTTGAAATCTACTGGATTTTTCAGATGCATGTACCGAATGACTCTGTAAAATAATACAAAAAAGAAATGCTTTTCAAACTGGAAAACAAAAAGTTCTTCCTCTTCCATGTGCTGAAAAGCATTTCTTTTTATATACCAAAGTCTCTGCCCTGTCAGTGGCAGAGACTCTGCATTATCCGATTATGTATTTTTTATTTTCGCAGATTCTTGATTATTCTCCAAGGAAATATTTACCATATGCATCTGATGCCTTGATTGCTGCACATACAGTCTCCGGTGTTACCTCGAATGGCATATTATGAAGCGTATCGTTCTCTGCGCAGGCTGCTGTTGCAACTGCCATCAGCTTCTCGTCTGTCACTTCTGTGATTCCCAGTTCTTTTAATGTCACAGGCAGTCCCAGTTCGATACACCAGTCGATGATATCTTCCAGTTCTTCTGCCGGAATATTCTCCAGTACCAGCTGTGTGATCGTTCCGAATGCAACTTTCTCACCATGGTACATATGATGGCACTCATCCAGTACGGTAAATCCATTATGAATTGCATGTGCTCCTGCAAGTCCGCCGCTCTCAAATCCGATACCACTCAGCAATGTATTGGCTTCGATGACTTTTTCCACAGCTGGTGTACATGCGCCTGCTTCCAGAGCAAGTTTTGCCTTTACACCTTCTGCCATCAGTGTATCAAAGCAGAGTTTTGCAAGTGCGATTGCTGCCTGTGTGACCTGTCCACCCGCACATGTCGTTGCCCCGCTTGCCTGACAGGCTCTTGCTTCAAAATATGTTGCCAGTGCATCACCCATTCCGGATACCGTAAGTCTTACCGGTGATTTTGCAATGATCTCGGTATCCATCAGAACCATATTCGGGTTAGCCGGAAGGAATAAGTACTCTTCGAATACGCCGTCATCTGTATAAATAACTGACAGTGCACTGCAAGGTGCGTCTGTCGATGCGATTGTCGGGCAGATCAGGACCGGAGCTTCTTTGTAATAAGCAACTGCCTTGGCTGTATCCAGGATCTTACCACCACCGATACCGATCACGACATCACAGCCTTTTTCATTCATAATGTCTACCAGACGATTAATCTCATTCTTACTGCATTCTCTGTTGAAATACTCATATACAGGTGTGATCTCGTATCCTTCAAATCCGGTATTTACAACGTCTCCGATACGTTTGTATCCGGATTCCGTGATCAGTACAAGTGCCTTCTTTCCATACTTCTGAGCATATTCACCCAGCTTCTTCATCTCTCCTGCACCCTGTACATATTTACTTGGACTACATAAAATCTTTGCCATGATATTACCCTCCTGTAATCTTCACGTTTTCTTGTGTTATTTTATTAACAATCTGATTTTATTGTATGACTTTGATACAATTGTGTCAATAAGATACGGGAAATATTTCTCACTGTTATATCACTATGCCCTGACAGTGATCTATCTCATGCTGAATGATCTGCGCCGTCCATCCGGTATATTTCTGTCTCTGTTTTTTGAAATTCATATCCTGATATTCTACTTCGATTTCCTGATACCGGGTGCATTTTCTTACCCCGGTAAGGGAAAGACATCCTTCTTCTGTCTCATATTTTCCGGAGCGTTTTACGATCTTCGGATTAAACATTGCTACGTTCATGAAGCCCATATTGACAGCTATGATGCATTTCTTCACACCGATCATATTGGCTGCCATGCCGACACAGCCTTCTTCGTGTGCCTTCAATGTATCTAATAAATCTACTGCCACCTGCTTATCCGCTTCTGTTGCAGGCTCGGATCTCTGGTTCAGAAAAAATATATCTTTCATAATCGGTCTTATCATATTCGGTTACTCTCTTTCGTATGTGTCTTCATATAATTATAAAATTCCTGATGCAGCCGTTGGAATTCCTCCGGCGCATGCATCGCATGCCGGTAAAGGAATTTGTTGCCAAATTCACTCTGATATGCCCTGCTAAGGACCCCTGCCAACATTCCTGTCGGCATATCCTTGATCATATAAAGCTTTGCCGGGCACAACATTCCCTTCTGGGCGATCCATTTCAGATTCTTCTTGATCCGGTATGCAGTCAGCGTCATCAGCTTCTCATTTGCACAGATTTTCTCCGGATGTCTGCTCTGGTAATAGGCATCCGCCAATGGTACGATCACACCAAGATGTGAGATCTGCCAGTGATGCATCTCCGGAACAATCTGATATGGAATATGGCTTTTTCTAAATATGTACGCCAGTGCTTCTTCCCTGCTGCTCTTTCTTCCTCCGATCTCACCGAATGTCGTCGGCTGGATTGCTCTTGGCAGAAGCTGTGCATCCAGAATCCCGCCTTCGATACAGCCGCCCGCTCCCGGAAATGCCGGAAGAATCCTGCCTTTTCCACAGATTTTCTCCCATCTGCCATATGGTTTTATTGTATTGACCATAGTGACAATATTCGGACTTTCATTCCTACTGATATCTTCCAGTGCTTCTTCCACCTGATTCTCACGTACTGTCAGGAAAATGAACTGATAGCGGTCATCTGGTTTTAACTCACTAATTGTCTTAACCTCAACTTTATGTATTCTTGTCTTGCCTCTGTACCACAGACCGTGTTCCTGTAATTCTTTTAACCGCTGCCCTCTGGCTAAAACCGTTACATCCAGTCCCGCCTTGGAAAACCTGGATGCATAGAAGCTTCCGATGACTCCGGCGCCGTAGATTAGAATCCGCATGGTGCATTCCTCCTTGGTGTCTGTTCGTATATTCTGTGTAGTTTCTTGTGTTCTTTGATATCTTTCTTTTATATATCTTCTGTTATAGCATCTGTTGTAATTCTAACACCCGGACTTTTGGATTTCAATATTGTCCCGATTTATGGCGCATCTAATCATATTTTATTTTATGTTCTAAATTTGTTAACAATTTCTTCCTAATTCCATCACAGTTTTATCACTGTTTATGATCTCTTAAATTGTCCAAATCCTGATTACTCAGATTGTCCAGAAACAGCTCAATCTTGTGTCCACAATAGTTCTTTTTGATATCGCCGGAGCGTTCCGGCGATATCATTTTATCCAACCAATTCGTTAAGTTCTTTCAATGCATATGCAATCGCTATTGCGTTT
>JBNMJT010000003.1:0-53611 GCA_050873945.1 Dorea sp. | reverse complement strand
GTACTTTTTCCAGCTCCGGACATTCCGGTAACGATCACACATCTCATCTTAGAACACTCCCAGTCTCTTTACTTCCGGCTCCAGCCGTACTCCAAACTCTTCATATACTTTATCAGACACCTGATTCATCAGTTCTATCACATCTGCCGCTGTAGCCTGATCTTTGTTGATCACGAATCCACAATGCTTCTCTGATACCTGTGCTCCGCCCACCTGGAATCCGCGAAGTCCCGCATCCTGTATCAGTTTTCCTGCAAAATATCCCTCCGGACGCTTAAATGTACTCCCGGCACTTGGATACTCCAATGGCTGCTTCGTAATTCTTCTTTCCTTCAGATCATCCATAACAGCCTTGATCTCTTCTTTTTTCCCATTCTTAAGTTCGATCACTGCCCCTAATACAATGTAACCTTTTTTTGCGATCACACTGGTACGATATCCAAGTTCCAGTTCTTCTTTCGCAAGTGTTTTTACTTCTCCGTCACCGGTAAGAACTGTTACCGATTTCAGTACATCCTTCATCTCACCGCCATATGCTCCGGCGTTCATTACACATGCTCCGCCAAGCGTTCCCGGAATGCCCGCCGCGAACTCAAAACCTGTAAGTCCTGCTTCCAGTGCACGGTTAGCAATCAGTGAAAGCAACGCTCCTGCCTGTGCATGAATCTCATTTCCTGTAATCTCCACCTGGTTCATCTGTTTGTAAATCTGAATGATCACCCCTTCATATCCCTGATCGGATACCAGAAGGTTGCTTCCATTTCCTACTATATAATAAGGAACATTTTCCTGTGTAGATACCTCGATCACCTTTGCAACTTCTTCTGCTGTCTTCGGTGTCACAAAATAACTTGCCGGTCCTCCCACACGGAATGTTGTGTGGCTTTTCATCGGTTCGTCCTTTTTTACCTGTTCCTCTTTTAAGATACTCAATAATTTCTTTCCTAATTCCTGATTCATTCTCATCTCCACCCTTTTTGTCAGGTTGCTCTTATCATCATTATATTTCACCGTACATCATACACTAAACGCCCCGTAAATTCAACGTACACTTGCAAATTTGCCTTAAATGCGGTATATTAGTGCCAAGTATTTATTTTTAAAAGGAGTGGATGATACAATTGGACACGAGTGCCGCGATACAGCTCATTATTCTGTTGATTTTATTGATACTTTCAGGATTTTTTTCATCTGCAGAGACTGCACTGACTACCGTCAACCGGATGCGTATCCGTGGTCTTGCTGATGAAGGTAACAAAAAGGCCAAGACCGTTATGCGTATTACAGATGATACCAGCAAGATGTTAAGCGCGATCCTGATTGGAAATAATGTGGTGAACCTTTCTGCAGCTTCTCTTACAACAACTCTGGCTTACCGTCTGGGTGGTTCTATGGTAGCCGTAGCGAGTGGTATTTTATCTGTACTGATCATCATATTTGGCGAGATCACACCAAAGACAATGGCAACATTACATGCTGAAAAGATGTCCTTAATGTATGCTCCTGTGATGCATCTGTACATCCGGATCATGACACCTTTCGTATTTATTATCAATCATCTTTCCGACATCATTCTCCGCATTCTTCATATCGACCCGAATGCAAAGAATGATCAGATGACAGAGTCTGAACTTCGTACGATTGTAGATGTCAGCCACGAAAGCGGAGTTATTGAATCTGACGAAAAAGAGATGATCTACAATGTGTTCGATCTCGGCGATGCAAAAGCCAAGGACGTTATGGTCCCAAGAGTTCATGTTACATTTGCCGATGTAAATGCTACTTACGACGAACTGATCGACATTTTCCGCGAAGACAAATTCACACGTCTTCCTATCTTTGAAGATACAACGGATAATGTTGTCGGTACGATCAACATGAAAGACCTTCTCTTATATGATAAGGAAAAGGAATTTCACATCCGCGACTTTATGCGCGAACCATATTTTACTTACGAATACAAAAATATTTCCGAATTACTTGTGGAGATGCGTCAGGCTTCCTTTAACATTGCAATCGTGCTCGATGAATACGGTGAAACTTCCGGACTGATCACATTAGAAGATATCCTGGAAGAAATCGTTGGAGAGATCCATGATGAATATGATGAAAACGAAGAAGACTTTATCAAACAGGTCGGAGACCGCGAATATATCGTAGAAGGTTCTACAAATCTGGATGACCTGAATGACAGGCTGGATCTTGATCTGACCTCAGAAGAATATGATTCTGTCGGCGGATTTATCATCGAACATCTGGACCGCCTTCCTGAGATTGGCGACGGTGTGACAACCGAAGACGGTATCCATCTGGTTGTGGAAAAATTAGACAAAAACAGAATTGAGAGTGTACATCTGTATCTTCCGGAACCAAAACCGGAGGACGAAGAAGGAGACGAGGATTAACCCCGTCTCCTTCTTTATACCCTACTATGCCGCAGAAACTGACACCGGCATCTTCTATGTATACTTACTCTTCGTCTTTTACTTCTTCTCCGGCAAGTTTCAGAATATCCTCGATTTCATCTTCGCTGATTCCAAGTCTCTCAGCGACTTCATCTACACTGACTTTGCGTCCGTATTCCTCTTTCATACTCTTAATTGCCTCATCAAGCTCTGTAACTTTTTCTACCATTTTATGGTCTCTTCTCTTCACTTCTGTCTGGGACTCCAGTGATGCCATCATACCGGCACGAACCTGTTCCAGGATTTCTTCTTCATCTTTCTCTTTCTGGATTTCTTTCAACGCCAGCATCAGTGCAATGTTTCCTTCCTGGATCATATCCCCGATAAACACATCCGGATGGTGCAGTCTGACCGCTTCTTCTACCACTTTCGGAAGATAATATGCCATACGCACCTCTTCCTGTGTCTCTTCCTTCATATCACCGAGGCCTCTCAGATATTCTTCTACATATTTCTGTTCTTCCTGACTTAACGGCTGCTGTTCTTCTTTTTCCGCTTCTTTCACCGTTCCTCCGGCCTGTTTATAGCCAACCACTGCCATCTTCATCGATAACAGGTAATCACAGACAAGATTCATCTGTTCCTGTGAAAGTCCGTCCTCTTCAAAATATTTTTCAACTTCATCTACCGTAATCTTTCCGTTCTGTCCTTCTGCAAGTGCCAATACTCCTGCAAGCTTTTCTTTGAATTCTAATCTATCCGCCATTCTTATTCCTCCATAATTCCTGTTATTCTATTTCAACGCTGACTTTCTCAGTTATTTCGAAGTAATTCCATCATATTATGAATTTGATTCCATGTCAATGACATACCCTGGCATCAAAAAAGGACCAGCTCTACACATTCGTGTAAAACAAGCCCTCTTTTTGCTTTATCTTTTATTCCATAGAATGGTGTTTGTATAATTCATACAGATAAATGCTGCCGCCGATCAGCCCTACGATCAAGCCCCCGTAGATTCCTGCACACATCAGATTTTCCATATTTCCTATAATGGAAAATCCTAAAAACTTGCAGATCAACATTCCTGCTCCCATTGTTGCAGCCGTCCAGCCAATAATATTGATCACCAGAAATGCACTGACTGCTCCTTCTATTGTAAATTCTTTATTCAGCATATTCCATAAACTTCTCATCTCAAAACGCCTCCCGTTTTCCTGAATCTTTACCCTTATTTCTTTTTCTGATTCAAGTATAGAAAGGCTATGTTAAATAGAATATCTCAGTAATGAAAAATCTATGTTAAATCTTTCATTGTATGATCAATGTCTGATACCCCGCCCGTTTCAGGCGCCGCTCCATCTGTACCGCATCATTCAAGTTATCAAATTCGCCTACATAGACTCTGTGATATGGACCGGACCGGTCAATGTACGCCGGATATTCCTGTTCCAGCAGCTCATTCAGCAGCCGGTTCGCATACCTCTGATTACGGAACAATCCCACCTGCACCCGGTACACCGGAACTTTTTCTTCCTTGATCAGACCATTACTTTCCAGTGTATCCAGTATTCCGTCTGCGATTGCCTGTGCAATATCCTGGAAATTATCATCAAACAGCTGATTGTCTGTATCCGAATTGATGAATCCGACTTCTACCAGCACCGCCGGCATCTTTGTACGTTTCAAGACTACAAGATTCGGTCTTGCTTTCACCCCCAGATTCACAAACCCTACACCTTCCAGCTGCTCATTGATATTCTGTGCCATTTCGTATTTTAACCCGGACAGATCATAGACCAGACTTTCCACACCCTCCACTTCATTATCTACAGGAAACGAATTCCGGTGAATAGAAACAAAAAGATCAACTCCTGCATTATTTGCCTTCATCGCCTTCTCATAAGGTGTTTCATAAACATCCGTTGTCCGCGTATATTCTACATCCAGTCCTCTGTCCGACAGTATCTCTCCGATTGCCAGCACGAGTTTCAGATTGTCATCTTTTTCCTGACGTCCTTCGTAGACTGCTCCAGGATCTTTTGCGCCGCCGTGTCCGGCATCCAACATAATTGAATACGCCATAGTTCCATTCCTTTCCTATTATATATGCAAAATAATAGCAGACAGGATATACTCCCATCTGCTATAAAATATGAAACTATACGTCAAAAGTTCTTCTATCTGACAGTAATTTATAACTGTGCGACTTTGTGTGGATTTAAGATATTCTTTGGATCAAACACTCTCTTGATTCCGTTCATCAATTCCAGATTCTCTGTCGGAAGGGATTCTCTGAGATATGGCTTCTTGGCAAAGCCGATTCCATGTTCTCCGGACACCTGGCCTCTTAATTCGTGTGCTTTCTGGTAGATTTTCTCCATCGTATCTTTCATACGTTTTTCCCATTCTTCATCACTTAAGTCATCTTTCAAAATGTATGCGTGAAGGTTACCATCTCCCGCATGACCAAAACTCTTAATACGGATATCCATCTCTTTCTGAAGATTATGGAGATATACAACCATATCATTGACACAGTTTCTTGGAACAACCATATCTACTTCATCCATATAAGTGGTAGATCCCTTGATTGCTTCCAGGAATGCTCCCCTTGCTTTCCAGATGGATTCTTCTCTTTCCTCTGTATCTGAGATCAGTACATCTAAAGCTCCCTGTTCCAGACACAACTTTGCAACTTTTGCATATGCTTCTTCAATCTCTTCTACAGAATTTCCATCAAACTTCAGCAGAAGATAGGCATCCGACTGCTTATCCGGGAATGCTTTCCCCAGATATTCTTCTGCATCTTCGATTACTTCTCTCTGCATGAATTCGATTGCCGTCGGAATTGTCTTGGATTTGATGATCACTGGTACCGTATCGATTGCCTGCTGCAATGTCGGGAACGGAATCAGAAGGCTGATCACCTTTTTCGGCAGTGGAAGCAATTTTAAGATTGCTTTCGTAATGAATCCAAGTGTTCCTTCAGAACCGATAATCAGATCTTTCAGATCATAGCCCGAACTGTTCTTTACCACTTTTCCGCCAAACTGTGTGATCTCTCCGTTCGGAAGTACAACTTCCAGTCCCATCACATAATCTCTCGTTACACCATATTTTACCGCTCTCATACCACCTGCATTCGTACTGATATTTCCTCCTATGGTCGCTGATTTTTCTCCCGGATCCGGCGGATAGAAGAAATCATGTTCTTCTACATAAGCTCCCAGTTCCATCAGAAGAACTCCCGGCTCCACTGTAACCGTAAGATTTTCTTCATCCAGTTCCAGAATATGATTCATAAGCGTCGTATCGATCATGATTCCATGTTCAATCGCTACCGACGATCCTACCAGTCCGGTTCCTGCTCCTCTCGGTGTTACCGGAATCGTATGCTCATATGCATATTTCATGATTGCTGCTATCTCTTCCGGCGATTTTGCCCTGACTACCACATCCGGGTAGCTGCTTGTTCCGCCCAATTCATCATGACTGTATTCTTCATTGATAAAATCTCCAGCCAGAACCCGTTCTTCATCCTTTACGATTTCTTTTATATATGTAATATCTGCATTATCCAGTTTTTTATAATTTCCCATGATTATGCTCCCTTCTTTTCCTCAATCTTCTGAATCAGCTGCGGGATCACATCATAGAGGTCTCCCACCAGACAATAATGTGCTGTTTTGAAAATCGGTGCTTTCTCATCTTTGTTGATCGCAAATATATTTTCTGAATGATTCATTCCTGCAGTAAACTGCACGGCACCGGATACTCCACAGGTAATGATGAGCTTCGGTCTGACCGTACGGCCGCTTAAGCCGATCTGACATTTTGCAGGAAGCCATCCGGACTCTGCCATCGGTCTGGTACAGGCAAGCTGTCCACCCAGAAGATCTGCCAGCTTCTGAAGCATCTCCAGGTCCTCCTGCTTCTTCACTCCACGTCCGGCTACGACCAGAACATCTGCATTTTCAATAAACTTCTCTTTTTCTTTTAACACAATATCCAGTACATCCACATGCGATCCAAGTCTTTCTTTCGCAATCGAACAGTTTACAATTTCTCCTGATTCTTCTTCTGCTCTCTCTGGCGCATTCATGATCTTATATCTTACCGTTGCCATCTGCGGACGATGATCCGGCGTCTTGATATGAGCCATGATATTCCCCCCAAAGGCCGGACGGATCTGTGAAAGATCTGTATCTTCGTTCATCTCAAGTATCGTACAGTCTGCCGTTAATCCCGTCTTCATTCTTGCTGCAACTCTTGGCGCCAGCTGTCTTCCGACTGTGGTTGCACCTACCAGAATGGAGGATGGTTTAACATTCTGAATAAAATCTTCAAAAACGGCTGTATACGGCTCGATCTTAAAGCGTGCAAGTTCTGGTTCATCGTATACGAATACTTTGTCCGCTCCGTAATGTAACAGTTCATGACATTTTTCTCCGATATCATTTCCCATGAACAGTGCATATACCGGATGTCCTGTTACCTGGGCTAATTCTCTGGCTTTTCCCAGCAGTTCCAGTGTGACCGGATGGATCTTGCCGTCCACATGATCCACATACCACGGCGATTCCTTTCCATTCTTCTTTATTCACACTCGGTCTGACTGTATCTTCCACATATTCTACCGCACCTTCCGGACCTTTCTTTACACAGAGGCGGCACATCTTACAGGCGGCATTGATGGTAAGTTTTCCATCTTTTTCTTCCATTGCCCCAAACGGACAGATCTTAACCAGTTCCTGATTATCTGTAACTTTTTCCTGATGTATGATTAACTTAGCCACTTTCTTTCCCTCCTACACGAACTTCATTTCCACGATTTTATCAAATAACTTCTCTGCAAGAACATCTCCTGCTTCATCCCATATCTCTTTTTTATCATTCACAGCAGGCGGGAATATCTTCTGCACCTGTGTCGGCGATCCATTCAGACCATAATGCATCTCATCGGTGTCTTTCATGTCTGCCAGGGACAATACTTTGATCTCGCGTTCTTTCGTCTCCGTCTTCTTTACATAAGATGGAAGCCTCGGCTGAAAAATATCTTTATTAACAGCAAGGAGACATGGAAATTGAACCTTGGCGATCTCTACTTCTCCCGGCAGATCCATGCTGACGGTAATTCCATCTTCCTCAATTTTATTGATCTTCACAACATCTGCAACACTTGGGATATTTAACCATTCGGAAATTTCCGGACCTACCTGTGCGGTATCACCATCTGTTGTCTGGCGTCCGCAGAGGATCAGATCGAATTCGCCACTTGCCTTAATCCCCTGTGCAATCGTATAGCTCGTAGCCAGTACATCTGCTCCGCCAAATTTACGGTCTGACAAAAGTGTTCCACCATCTGCTCCCATGGCAAATGCTTCCCGGATCACCTGTTTTGCCTGCGGAGGTCCCATAGAGATGACATGTACGGTTCCTCCCACCTGCTCACGTATCCGGAACGCTGTCTCCAATGCATAGAGATCATATGGGTTCATCTTCGATGCTGCCCCATCTCTCTTTAACACTCCGGTAACCGGATCCACTTCCACTTTATTACTTTCTGGTACCTGCTTGATACAAACAAGAATCTTCATGTTCTGTTCCTTCCTTTCTTTTCGAACAAAGCTTTTATATTTTTATTCCTATATTTATCTTATTCAAATTTTTTCTACACGAATCTGCTGCCGGCATACGCCACAAGACCAGCGATTATGATGAAAAGCACACAGTACTTTATTACCTTCCGCAGAATCTTACTTTCACTTCCGACACTTGCCGTTGCCGCCGTTCCAATCGCGATACTCTGCGGCGAGATCATCTTTCCGATCGTCGCCCCAACCGTATTCGCTCCTGCAAGCCAGGATGGATCCAGTCCAAGACTTCCTGCCGTCTCCACCTGCAAGCCTCCAAACAGTACATTCGCTGAAGTTCCACTTCCCGTTACAAATGTTCCAATTGCTCCGACAAATGGTGCTGCTGCCGGATAAAAGCTTCCGGTCAATGCAACCATCATTCCGGCAATCTCTGCGATCATTCCACTGTGGCTCATGATCTTTGCCATAGCCATGATCGACATGATCGTAACTACCGTCTTCCACATCTGTCTGCAGGTATCCTTCAGCACCTTTCCCATCAGTGAAAAATCTGCTCCCTGGATCTTTCCTCCGATCACAGCTGCCAGAAGTATCAGCACACCCGGTGTTGCAATCCAGGTAAATGTATACGGTGTGCCGCCTTTTCCACTATAAATCTGAACTGCCGTCTTAACATTTCCCAGTGCGTCATGTACCGGCGGAACCATACTCGATGTAAGAAGCAGGAACACGAAGATCAGGATAAATGGGATACAGGCCTTCACCGCTTCTGTTGTTGAAATCGTTGTTTCCGCTCTTCCATTTACGTCTTTCTGATTCTTATCTTCGATCTGATACTGCATATCCTGTTTCTGGTTCTTTCTCTTTGCCATCAGGATCGTCACTGCCATCGAACATACCGAACCGATGATAACCGGAAGCTCTGCTCCCAGGAATCTTGCTGCCAGAAGTTCCGGTGCTGCAAAAGCAATTCCTGATGCCAGTGCAATCGGCCAGATCCCTTTTAGAGCCTTAACTGACTTTCCTTCAATGACTACCATCACAAAAGGTGTGATCAAGATCAGCGGCAGTAACTGAACTGCCGTATCCCATGCAAGACTTCCCTGTGGGATTCCTGTCAGCTGCGCCAGTGTTACCGTCGGTATCCCGACGGAACCAAACGCTGTCGGTGTTGCATTCGCCACCAGACATGCAACCGTCGCAAGAACCGGTGAAAAACCAAGTCCACACAGAATTCCTGCCGGAATTGCAACCGCCGTTCCAAATCCTGCCATACCTTCCAGGAATCCTCCGAATCCCCATCCGATCAACAGCAGCAAGATCCTCCGGTCTTTCGACACCCCCGTCAGTACTTTCTTGATCTTCTCCATACTTCCTGTTGCAATACACAGGTTGTAAGTAAATACTGCAGCGATGATCACCAGGCTCACCGGCCAGATGGCCATAGCCACTCCCTCCAGACCTCCGGTTACACAATCCTTCACCGGCATCTTCCAGTAAGTAAGTGCCAGCAAGACTGCCACAACAAGGGCAATCGGACAGGCTTTAAATGCCGGTTTCTTCAATACCCCAAGCGCCAGCATCAGCCACAGGATTGGTAACAAGGCCAGAACAAAAGCAATAAGTTTCATTTTGACATACCCTCCATCCATAACGTTTTAATTGGTACTACCATTATGTACATAATGAAAGCTTGCTGCAAGCAAGCTTCTATGTACTTTATTATTTTCCATTTATACCCGCCAGTATGAAATGGATCTGCCATATTGGTTGTACCACTTCTTTGTGTATTTAGTATAATTCTTATGGATTTTAAAGTCAATATTTGTTTATTTTTTCACATCATTGATTTTTTATAGACATATTTGTAGATTTTTTCACCAAGTTTTATAGAATAAAAAAAGCGGCTGCCTGTTGGCTTTTCGCCAGCAAAGCAACCGCTTTTTGCTATTTTCCCCGTTCTTCCAAGATCTCATTGATCAGCATGAAATGACGCTTTAGCGCCTCCTGCCCTTTCCTCTCATCTTTCTCTTTCAACGCTTCCGTCAATTTTTTATGACATTCATTTAACAATTTTTTCCGCTCTTCTGTACGTAAAATTTCTGCACGCATATCGTGGATAAAGGAATCTATGACACCGGAACACGCCTCCAGAAAATCCAGTACCAGAATATTCCCGGAACTTTGCGCCAGTGTAAAATGAAGCTTCTTATCCAAGGCTGCATTCTTCGCATCATCCGAGCTTTTATCCAACTCTTTTACCAGCAGTTCCATCTCTTTGATCTGTTCCTCCGACGCATGCTCTATTGCAAGCGAAAATGCCAGGCACTCCAGCGCCTGGCGGATCTGACTGATCTGCCTGTAATCAATCTGATCCATTGCGAACATCATGGTCATAGTCTCCGCAAGACTCTTCTGAAATTCGCATGTGATATAGTTACCGGATCCCTGCTGTGAAGAGATTACCCCCGTCATATCCATGATACGGATAGCCTCCCGCACCGAATTACGGCTTACATTCAGCTGTTCTGCAATGTCCCTCTCCGGTGGCAGCTTCTCTCCAGGACGGAGTTCCCCGTCCATGATCTTCTTTTTAAAATAATCTATAACACCCTTATAGGCTTTCTGTTGTTTTTCCATCCGAATCTTCTCCCGCTATGCAATCACCAGTGGCACATCCAGTTCTTTCGCTTTCTGGATATTTTCTCTGGAAACTCCATCATCTGTGATAATCTTATAGACCTCATTCGTCGGACAGATCACAGAGAGATACCCGCCGCCAAATTTACTGCTGTCTGCCAGCACATAGACCTTCTCTGCGGCTTTTATGATTGCCTTTTTCACTTCCATCTGTGGTGTCGCAATAGATGTAAGACCCACATTGAAATTAATGCTGTGAACTCCGATAAATGCTTTATCCACATGGAATTTTGACATATTCTAGATTGCCGCATCTCCCATCGTTGCAGCGAGATGTCCGGTCACATATCCGCCGATCATGAAAAGTTCTACATGTCCGACTCCCGCCAGTTCATTACCGGCGATCAGGGAATTCGTCACTACTGCGATCCGCTTCTCCGGATGATTCTTGATCTCCTGTGCAAGATAAAAGCTGGTCGACGCATCATCAATGATGATCGTATCTCTGTCATTCAGAAACTCATACGCCGCTTCTGCAATCTGCTTTTTCTGCACCACATTTCTATATATGGATTCCGCCGAATATTTCCCTCTTGCTTCCGTTCCGACCTCTATCTTCACCGCTCCGCCATGGGTACGCTTCAGCAATCCTTCTATATCCATCGCCTTGATGTCATTTCTGATCGTTACTTCCGAGCACCCGAATTCTTTGCTCAGATCAGTAACTTTTACTCTTCCTTTTCTGTCAAGTTCTCTTAATATCTCATTTCTACGTTCTTCCATGGCTGCCTCCCCCGCAACAATCTCTTAATAAATAAGTTTACACTATCTATTTATATTGTCAAGCACACAACCATTTCATTTTTAAGAACATTTGTCACTATCTCATTCTTACCTTACTCTGTCCAAGCTGTGTTGCAATAATCGTAAAAATTGGTACAAACTGATCTCCGAAATCTTCTTTTGGAAGAATCATTGCACATTCCGGTGCATAATAAATCCCGATTGTTTTTGGTGTAACTACCGCGCGTTCGATATGTTCCCATTCATATGTTTTGCTTTCTCCATTCTGTTCGATCGTGATTCCTTTCTCAGAAAATGTGTAATCTGCAGGTGCGTTATATTCTCTGTTCACAACAACCTGTTTTTTGGCTCTCATCTTAAGCTGAAATGGTGTAGCTCCGAGGAATAATACTGCCGCAGCCAGGTAAAGTGCTGCGCCGATACCATTTACTCTTCCCGTGGTATAAGAGAAAATTCCCATAAATACAATGGCCAGTCCCAGAATATTTACCAGAAATCCACTGAATTTCGAATACGCATGAAACAAAAGAAAATCATATAATGCTTCTTTCGTCATACGAACCGTCATCCGGCTTTCTTTGATCTCTTCTGTCATTTCTTTTTCTGTCATATTATCTGTTGTCCCCATACAAAAAACCTCCTGTTTCTTTGATTTCTCCTTGATATTTTACTTCTTTTTTAGAAAAGTCCTTTTATACTTTGACATATAAAAGGACTGATAATATTTGCACTTTTTCGACTATATAAGATTAGTTTGCTTTTACTTTATCGTAAGCCCATCCTTCCGGACTGTAGATACCTTTCTGTCTCTTCTGCATCCATTTATCAAATGCTGCTGTGATGAACGGGCAGAGGAACAGTGTAATGATAGATGCTGTAGCACACTGTGCGGTTGCCATACTTACCATACCTTCCATAGAAGGGTCAGCTTCTGCAACTGCTGCAGGTGTCATAGCTGAGTTCAGGGCTGTTGTACCGATAGCTGCACCCATCGCATTTCTTTCCTTCTTTGGAAGAAGAAGGTTGATCACGAAGAAGAAGATAACTGCTGTTGCTGCAGAGATCAGTCCAAGTACGATACCGGAAGCTCCTGCTGTCAGGATTGTCTTGATGTCTGTCTTCGCACCAATGGAAATGGTCATGAAGAATGTTACGATCGGCTGAGCTGTCTTACATGCATCACGGAATCCTTTGTCAAGATTTCCCCAGATAAATCCGATAAGCAGTGGAACTAATACTGCGATCAGGGATTTGATCGGGATGTTTGCAAGTCCTGTTGCACCAAGAGCGATCAGTGTAAAGAACGGTCCGTCATTCAGTGACAGGATTGAGATAGCTCCTGTATCTGTTGCATTTCCGAACTGTGAAGAAAGGGAAATGTACAGTGATCCGTTTGAGTTTGTAATGGTTGCAATTAATACAAATGGTGCGATTCCGAGGAATCCTTCCGGTCCGCAGATCTTACCAACAACGAGACCAACGATAACTCCAAGTAAGAACTTGGTACCTGTCATGATTACACCTTTATAAAGCGGCATACCTACCTGTTTGATGTCGATCATTGATCCACATACGATCAGGAAGAATCCCATCATACATGCATTTCCTTCATAGAACAGTGCTGTTACATATCCTCCGATCTGGAATACCTGTGGTACAAATGTTGCAAGTACAACCGCGATTACCAATGGGATGATTACCAGACCTCCCGGGAGGTTTTTCATTTTATTCAGAATGTCTAAATCTTTTCTTTCATTCTGAACCTGTGTTTTTTCTTCGCTCATTTTCTCTCTCCTTTTCTCTTTATGATGCGTTTTTCGTTTATGATCAGGATGGTTTCCCCTGATGCTATCTTGCCGATTCCTTAAACAGACGCTCTACGATATCGCAGGCTGTATTGTCATTACCTGTAAGTCCGCCCTTTCCTACGACCGGAAGTCCGTCATATTTTCCGACTAATCTTCCGACATCTGTCTGTGGAATTACGTAGTCCATCACTTCGATGCACTCAACTCCGAGCTGATAGCATACATTTACCATCGTGTCACCACCTGTTGTATACAGACCTGCAATCTTCTCTCTTCCGACCTGTTCCAGTACCTGTGAGATAATGGTTCCAAGTCCGGCATTGATACGGTTTGCACTCATTCCGCCTGCATAGCCACGTTTTTTATCTTCTTCGTCCAGATTCAGAAGTTCTCCATGAAGTGCTGTCTCGAACAGGATTGCTCTTGGCTGCTCCTCACTTTCAAGAAGTTCAACTGCTTTGTTCACAGCCTTAAATGCTTCATCCAAAGCTTCATCTCCACCATTGATCAGCGGAATTGGCTCTACACTGATTCTGACGTGTCTGGAATCTTCGCATAATACCTGCATCTGTTTCTTCGTAACCGGTGTTGCACTTCCGGCTGCGATCAGAACAGTCTTGCCTTTTTCACTTGCTGCCGGTGGAATATTCGGCTGTTCTTCCTGAATGAGTCCTCTTCTGTATGCAAGTTTGGAAGTAAACGGTCCCGGATCTACTGCGACTACGTCCCAGTCAAGATCGATGCAGGCCTGTGCGATCTGATCTACATCTTCCAGTGTGATCGCATCCACAATGATGACACCTGCACCATCATTTCTTACTTCTGTAAGAGCTTCCTTGATTCCATCTTTTCCTTTCAGAACCTGATCTAATGTAACCAGTCCGACCTTTCTTCTGGTCTGGCCTGCAAGAAGTCTTGGTATGTAATTCTCTTTTACCGGTGTACGCACATCCTGTGCTACCGGTGTATTGATCAGTGCCACTCCGTCGATCACGGAATATCCTCCGACCAGAATTCTTCTGGACTGCGGCATTGCCGGTACGACAACGGCTACCGTATCTTCCTTCAACTGATCTAACATCGCATCGATCTCTACACCCACGCCGCCACGTAAGGTTGTATCGATTCGTTTTGAGAAGTATTTTACTCCCATTGCTTTTAATGCATTGGTCGCTGATTTTACTTTCTCATATGCTTCTTCTTTTGGAAGTGGTCTTGAGTTACTACTGATCAGAATTGCATCAAGAGATGCTGTCTCTCTTGCTTTCTGTGCTGCTTCTTCATTAAAAAATACTGCTGTTCTTGCTTTCGATCTTGCTAATAATACACCTGTCGTTGTTGCTCCCGTCAGGTCATCTGCAACTGCTCCTATCAAAGGCATGGCACGTTCCTCTCTTTCTATCCGTTCACATACTGTCTGTCCACAAAAGGGATCCGCCAACCCCTTTTGTGAATCTCTATTACTACTTATTGATTAGTTTTCTTTTTTCTCGTGCTGTTTTGCAGCATACTCTGCAACTACTTTTGTAGACTCGATCAGGCTGACGCATCCTGCAATTCCCTTACCTGCAATATCAAATGCTGTTCCGTGGTCTACAGAACTTCTGATAAATGGAAGTCCGAATGTAAGTGTTACAGATTTTTCAAAGTCTAATGTCTTGCACGCAATGTGTCCCTGATCATGATATAAGGAAAGGATTGCATCGAATTTTCCGGATTTTCCAATGTGGAATACGGAGTCAGCCGGGCAAGGTCCGATTGCATTGATTCCTTTTTCCTGAGCAGCTTTTACTGCAGGTTCGATCTCATCGATCTCTTCACGTCCGAATAATCCGTTGTCTCCGTTGTGTGGGTTTAATCCTGCAACTGCGATCAGTGGATTCTCGATTCCGACTTTTCTTAACTCTTTATCAATGTTGATGACATCTTCAAGAATGACATCTTTTGTAGCGTAGTGACATGCATCTACCAGTGACATATGTCTGCTTACGAAGAATACTCTTAATTTGTGGCAGGAGAACATTGTCAGAGCGTATGGAGAATGTGTTACATTCTGATAGATCTCTGTATGTCCAGGTTCTTTTACGCCGATCAGTTTGATTGCTCCTTTGTGAATTGGTGCTGTAGAAACTGCATCGATCTTTCCTGCTTCTCCGAGTTCGATGGATTTCATGATCCAGTCAACTGCCATCTGTCCTGCAAGTGCCTGAACTTTTCCCCATTCGATAGAGTCTGTATCATAATCTCCTGTTTCAATGATATCTACTGTTCCGAATTCATATTTTGCTTCTGATGGATCTTCGATCTTGTTGTATTTTAATTCTTTTCCGAGAACCTTTGCAGCTCTTTCCATGATCGCGATGCTTCCGATTACGAACGGACGGCAGCAGTCGTGGATTTCTTCACTTAACATTGTTCCTACTACGATCTCAGGTCCGATACCTGCAGGATCTCCCATTGTGATTGCTGTAATTGGTTTATACTGTGTACTCATAATTCTTTACTTTCCTTTCTTTTTCGTTTTGCTTTCGGTTTTGTTTTCGTTTCGATGTCTATATCTTACATTTCTTTTTTCGTTTTTGCAATAGTTTTTATCACTTTTCCGTAACTTTATCACAATTGCATAGATTCATTTTTTATTTTTTGTGCATTTTTCAGTAGTTTGTTAAGGTTTTATCACTTTTTTAGCTTTATTTTCATTTTCTTTCGTTTATTTTCGTTTTTATTATTGCTTTTCTTCTATTTTAGAGATATAATCAAGACAAGCAAAAAAAACAAAATATCGAAACTGGAGGGTATCATGAGTAAAAAACTTTTCTTTGGAAGTAACTTGAAAATGTACAAAAACATAAAAGATACCGTTTCCTATCTTCAGGAACTGGAATCCCTTACAAAAGATATAAGCAGGGATGAGATCGAACTTTTCATTATTCCTTCTTATACTACTCTGGACAGTGCTTCAAAAGCCATTGACCAGAAGAACATCCGCTTAGGTGCACAGAACATGTGCTGGGAAGAGCAGGGACAGTTTACCGGAGAAATCTCTCCTCTGATGTTACAGGAAGCCGGCATCGGACTTGTCATGATCGGTCATTCCGAACGCCGTCATGTATTCGGCGAGACAGATATCGAAGAGAATAAGAAGGTTCTCTGCGCACTGGAACACGGATTCAAGACTCTTTTATGTATCGGAGAGACTGCAGAGGAGAAAGAATTCGGCATCAGCGCTGAGGTGCTCCGCACACAGTTAAAGGTAGGATTCCATGGTGTATCTGCAGAAGATGCCAAGAACATCTGGGTAGCATACGAACCTGTATGGTCCATCGGAGTCAACGGAACTCCTGCTTCTGCTGATTATGCAGAAGAGATGCATAAGGTCATCAAACAGACATTACGTGAGATCTTCGGCGATGCAGCCGATGAGATTCCGGCACTTTACGGCGGAAGCGTAAATCCTGGCAACGCATGTGATCTGATCGTTCAGCCATCCATCGATGGTCTGTTTACAGGACGTGCCGCATGGCAGGCAGACAAATTCGACACTTTGATCCGCGATGCGATCAAAGCGCACGACGCAAAATAAAGCTTCTTAATATAGAAGACATATATTAAGCAGAAAAACATTTCAGCAAACAGTAATTCATTAAAACATTTTAATTTTTATATCTAAGGAGGATATTCACTATGAAAATCGCAATCGGATGTGATCCAAACGCACAGCAGGCAAAAGAGGAACTGATCAAATTTATGGAAGATAAGGGTTATGGAGAGATCAAAGACTTCGGAAGCGAAGATCCGATCTACGCCAACACAGCAGTTGCAGTTGCAGAAGCTGTTGCTTCCGGCGAGTATGACCGCGGAATCCTGATCTGTGGAACAGGTCTTGGAGTTTCTATCGCAGCTAATAAAGTAAAAGGTGCTTATGCAGCATTACTTTCTGATGTATACTCAGCTAAGAGAGCCCGTCTCAGCAACGATGCCAACATCGCATGTATGGGAGCTTTCACAATCGGCAACAAATTAAGAGAAGAATTAACAGACGCTTTCCTGACAAACGAATTCGTTCCGGGATGCTCTTCTCAGCCAAAGGTAGATGCTTTCAGAGAGTACGAAGCAGCTCACCAGAAATAAGTTATAAAAGATAAACAACAGATATTATCATTTTTTTCATTTCTCCAATATAATATGATATAAAAGGCGGCATGCAGATTACAACCTCTGCGTGTCGTTTTTTTTTCCTAAAAAAGAGACCACTGTCAGCAGTCTCTTCCTCCATATCCATAATATGTCTCTATCTCAAAAATGCATTCTATAAATTATGATTTCTCTTTTCCACGTCCATGATCATGTCCACTCTTTTGGCATGTCTTCCGCCTTCAAACTTGGCGTTCAGCCATGCATCTA
The DNA here is from genome assembly GCA_050873945.1 of Dorea sp. GTDB lineage: Bacteria > Bacillota > Clostridia > Lachnospirales > Lachnospiraceae > Dorea_A. The sequence goes on along the minus strand of JBNMJT010000003.1, from coordinate 35,950 downwards.
CGATGCATTTCGCAGTCTCGATACCGATCACACGCGCTCCGAATGCGATCACGTTCGCATTGTTGTGCTCTTTTGCCATTCTTGCTGTGTACGGATCACTGCACACTACTGCACGGATTCCATTTACTTTATTCGCTGCCAGCGAGATTCCGGCACCGGTTCCACAGATTGCGATTCCCTGCTCTACTTCACCGCTTGCCACTGCATTCCCGATCTTCTCACCAAATTCCGGATAATTACAGCTTTCATAAGAATCTGTTCCATAGTTCACGACTTCATGGCCCAGACTTTCCAGATATTCTACAATCTCATTTTTCATGTCTACTGCAGAATGATCATTTGCAATTCCAATCTTCATATCCCTGTTCCTACCTTTGTCTTTCATATTTTACTCATTTATATTATAATTAGTAGCGAAATAAATATCAATGTTTTCAGAAATGTTTTATATAAGGAGTTATTTATGGTTAAATTAATCGCCAGCGACCTTGATGGCACACTACTTCAAAATGGCGCACACGATGTAAATCCAATTGTGTTCGACCAGATCCGTACACTGAAAGAACATGGAATCATGTTCGCAGCTGCCAGCGGACGCCAGTACCTGAATCTGCGCAGACTCTTCACTCCGGTTCAGGATGATATCGCATACATCGCCGAAAACGGTTCTCTCTGTATATACAACGAAGAGACGATTTCCAAAGGGATTATTGAGCAGGATCTTGCTTACCGTATCCTGGATGAAGTTGCAAAATATCCACAATACAACTGCATCATCTCCGGCGAACGTGTCTGCTACAGCACCTCGAAAAATCCGGAGTTCTATAATCACATGGTAAATGTCATCCAGAATAATATGAAATTCATCGATGACCCAAGAACCGAGATCCCGGAACCAATCCTTAAGATTGCAGTCTGCGATTACAGTGGAACCGATGCGTGTGAAAAACATTTAAAAGAAATGTTTTCATCCGACATCAAGGTTGTTACTTCCGGCAATCTCTGGGTAGACTTCATCTGCCCGTCTGCCAACAAGGGAAGTGCATTAAAAGATCTGATCGATCATTTACATATTGACGCAAAGGACTGCGTCGTATTCGGAGATCAGTATAACGATGTGGAAATGCTGCAGACCGCCGGCACAAGCTATGCCATGGCGAACGCCGCTCCCGGCATCGATAAATACGCAACCCATGTTACCGATTCTGTAGAAAAGATCCTGCAGCAGATCATTGACGAATTACCTGCAGTATAACACTGCAGAACCGCACATCTCTGCCGGAGGTTTCGCAAGGAACTGCCCCTGACAGTTCCTGCAGACAGCAGCTTATCCTGCATAATACTTTGATTTCTACAGAAAATGGGCAATATTACATACAGGCGGCAGCTTTGAATCGCCATGCGTTCGTAAGAAGCTGCCAGTGGCAGGTTCTGTAGATGAAGCAAATATAGCCGCATGTATATAATATTGCCCATTTTCCGTCCTCTTTCCGAGGATCTTATTGGAACACTACTAATACAATTTACTTTTCATATTTTTCAAAAATCCTGCACAGGAGAAATGCCTGTACATATGCCAGTACCGCAAATCCAAAGAACACCCATATAATACTTGCGATCACAAAGGATCTGGATGTGAACAATGTTAAGATCAGCGATCCGACACTTAATCCTACGATCACGATCGTAGATGGAATATGCGCTGCCGCAAGAAGCAGTGCATTGCGCAGTGTTGCAAAGATTCCATTTTCAAATCTTGCAATATACGGAAACAGATACTGGAACATCAGTATCCACATTCCAAGGATCACTGCAAGTACAATACGCATAATGCTGTACATACTTTCGCTGCTTCTTTTCAGAACTCCGATGATCCGGAAATCCACAAACAGCAATACGGCAATGACAGCCATGACCAGCCAGCAGATGGTTGCCGGTCTGAAGTTCCTCTTATAGGCTTTCCAGAATTCCTTCCACACCGACGGGTCTTCCCCTCTTGCCATCTTCATCGCCACCGCATACAGAGCACTTAAGGAAGTTCCGATGGTGATCACCGGAATACATCCGACTACAAAGATCATGTTCAGTATAATAATATCCCCCAGTCGTCCAAGCACTCTCATTACCGGACTGTCAATTGCCCAAAATTTCATATCTTAACCGCCTCTACTTACTTAATCTGATTACATTCCAAGATGCTTTTCCAAGAAGAGTTGTCATGATTCCACCATCCATCTTTGAACGGTTAACTGTCTTTGGTACTACTTTTTCTTCATAAGAACTATTTACCAGCTTCAGGTCAGATTCTTCCATAACGATATGCTCTACCAGATGGAATCCTTCCATACCTCTTAAGTCTGTTGTCAGTTCAATATCATCTTCCAGTGTACGGTTAACAGCGAAGATTGTAAGCTCTTCTTTCTCTTCATTATACACTGCAACGCTTTCTACGTCAGTAACATTTTCATGTTTTGCTGTGTCATGCTTTGTTGTCTGTACCAGAGGCATCAGTGCTACACCACGGCCGTATTTGGAAGCATGAAGGAATGGATAGAAGATTGTCTGCTTCCATGCAGCTCCGCCGCCCTGATCTGTCATGATCGGTGCAATAACATTAACCAGCTGCGCCAGGCATGCAATCTTTACTCTGTCTGCATGTTTTAATAATGTGATCAGCATCAGTCCGACTGCCAGTGCATCCTCAAATGTGTAAATGTCTTCCAGCATCGGAGGTGCTACCTGCCATGGATGGTTCTGTGTGATGTCATCATCGGCTGCATTCGAATGGAACCATACATTCCACTCATCAAAACTGATATTAATATCTTTCTTACCACGTTTTTTCGCTTTTACATAATCACATGTTGCAACAACGGTACGGATGAATTCATCCATATCATCTGAGCATGCAAGGAAATCAGCAGTATCATTATCACGGTTTCCATAATACTGGTGCATAGATACATAATCAACATAATCATATGTACTTTCCAGTGTTGTAGATTCCCATTTCGGGAATGTCGGCATATCAAGAGCAGAACTTCCGCAGGATACCAGTTCGATGGATGGATCGATCAGTTTCATTGCTTTTGCTGTCTCTTCTGCAAGACGTCCGTATTCTTCCATCGTCTTGTGTCCAAGCTGCCATGGTCCGTCCATCTCATTTCCCAGACACCATACTTTGATGTTGTGTGGATCTTTTACACCATGTTTGATACGCAGATCACTGTATTTTGTTCCACCCGGGTGGTTACAGTATTCCAGAAGGTTGCAGGCATCTGCAATTCCTCTTGTACCAAGGTTTACAGCCATCATCATGTTGGAATTTACTTTGTCTGTCCATTTTGCGAATTCATTTAATCCGATCTTGTTCTCTTCCAGACTTCTCCATGCCAGTTCCAGACGCGCCGGACGCTCTTCTACAGGTCCTACGCTGTCTTCCCAGAAGAAGTTAGATACAAAGTTTCCACCCGGATAACGGATGATCGGTACATCCTGTTCTTTTACCAGATCAAAAACATCTTTACGGAATCCGTCATCGTCTGACAGCGGATTGCCCGGCTGGTATAATCCATCATATACCGCACGTCCGAGGTGCTCGATGAAAGAGCCGTAGATTCTGTCATCTACTTTGGAAATCTGGAAATCTTTGTCAATGATCATCTTTGCTGTCTTACTCATTTTCAGCCTCCTATTATATTATATCTTACACGTGGAGAACCTGCCGGTGGCAGATTCTCCTGTATCTTTGTGTATTCATAGTTTACAGTGATTATTCTTTTACCGCACCTGCTGTCATACCTTCGATGAAATACTGCTGGAAACATACAAACAGTATAAAGATCGGGATGATCGAGAAGAATGAACCTACAACCAGGAGTGAATAGTTATCTCCATATGGGTTGATCAGTGTGTTCAGTCCAAGTGTCAGTGTATATTTTTCAGAAGAACGGATTACCAGTAATGGCCACAGGTAGTTGTTCCATGCATTCATACCATTCAGGATCGCCATCGCTGCAAATGCAGGCTTCATGATCGGCATGATCAGCTTGAAGAAGATACCATACTCTGTTGCTCCGTCGATTCGTCCGGCCTCCAGAAGTGACTTCGGAAGCCCCAGAAGATACTGTCTGAAGAAGAAGATTGTGGATGCATGCGCAACGAATGGTAATACGATTGCGATATAGTTATCCATCAGTCCCCAGTTTGTCATCTGTTTGTACAGAGGAAGCATGATAACTTCCAGTGGAACAGATAAGATCAGAAGAACGATAACGAACATTATGTTCTTTCCTTTGAATTCATAAGCTGCAAATCCATATCCTACAAATGCACTTACGAGAAGTGTTGCCACTACTGTAACTACAGTAAGCGTGATACTGTTAAAGAACCATCTCCAGTAATCATGCTGTCCTGTGAACAGAAGCACATAGTTATCAAGACTCATCCGGCTCCAGTCAATTCCAAGGTTCAGTCCGTACTGGAGAAGATCTCCGCCCGGTTTGAAACTGGCAAGGAAGATCGTGTAGATCGGAAGGATCACCAGGATAGCCAGGATGGAGAAGAAGATGATCATTAATACAGTACAAAGCCGGTCTTTATTTTTTCTCTTTTCGCCCATACTATCTCTCCTCCTTCTTGAATGTTCCTGTAGCTGCCAGCTGGATCATATTTACGATCATGACAATGATCAGAAGTACAAGTCCTACGGCGCAGGCATAACCCATTGCTCGTTTCTCAATTCCCTGCCTGTACAGATATCCGACGATCGTAAGTCCGATATTCTGCGGCGAGTTGTTACCTTTCCATAACATGTAACTTTCATTGAACATTGCAAGTCCTGCATAGATACTGATCGTTAATACATATACGGTTGTTGGTTTCAGAAGTGGAAGGGAAATTCTTGTAAACTGCTGCCACTTATTTGCTCCGTCGATAGAAGCTGCTTCATAAAGATCTGTTGAAATACTCTGTAATCCGGCAAGGAAATACAGGATGTTAACACCTGTCCATCTCCAGCATGCCAGAAGTAACAGTGCGAAATAACCGGTCAGGTCATTCTTTAACCATTTGATCGGTGCCAGGCCAAACATTCCGATTACCTGGTTGGCAAGAGATGTCTCCATCTCACCAAACATCAGACGGAAGATCGTACCTGCAACTACGACTGATGTAAGTGCAGGAAGGAAGTAGATGGATTTGAAAAATCCAGGTTTCTTCATCAGCTTACTGTTCAGAAGTGTTGCAAAAAGCATCGGGAACGGAATCAGAAGTACCAGTGTTCCGATCATGTAACGTGTACTGTTAAACAATGCTTTTAAAAAGATCTTATCGGACAGAAGTCTCTTATAATTATCCAATCCAACCCATTTATCCTGTAATACATCCTGAAAACTTAAAAGGACTCCGTTCGCGATTGGAACTGCCCAGAAAAATATAACAGTGAGGACAAAAGGAAGGATAAATACATAAGGTGCTAATTTCTGAGAATAGAAAAATTTCTTCATGGTTTTTATGTATCCTCCTTCTTAAAAATAAGGGGATGCGGCAGTTTTTGCACGCAACCCCCTGATTATTACATTACTTACTACTTGTTTTGCAAATTCTTATTTGCCGCCGAATTCATTTTCAAGAGTTTCCTGAGACTGTTTCAGTGCATCTTTTACGTCCATTCCTTCTTCGAAAATGTTGTTCAGTGTTGTTGTGCAGAACTCATTGTTGATAGATGGATATTTTGAACTTGTGTAAGAATCAAGTCCGCCGATGCTATCCTGGAGCTCTAACAGAGTGTCAAATGGTTTTGTCTTGAAGTATTTTACGAACTGGTTGTCCGGATTCTGTGTAAGGTCTGTGTCTGTCCATACTGATGTATTAACAGGGTCAAATCCTAATACGTTCCAAACTTCTTTGTTGGCATCTTCAGACAGTTTGATGTAAGCGAATACTTCTGCTGCAAGGTCTGCATTCTTAGAAGTCTTAACAACTGCTGTACCGGTTCCGCCGCCACCGATTGTCTTAACTGCATCGTTGTCTCCAAATACCGGAGGAGCTGCGATTGCGATCTTTCCTTCAAGGTCAGACATGTAGTTTGTGAATCTTGATGTCTGCCAGAAAGGCATGATCTGTACTGCAAAGTTACCGCTGTTGTATTCTGGATAAGCTTCTTCGTTATCCGGCTGTCCACCAGCTACAGTTGCAAGTGCACCCGCATCCTGCATATCTTTGATGTACTGAAGAACTTCTACTACTTTATCATTTGTAAGGTCAAGGTTACCATCTTTGTCAAGATAATCTGTACCTTTCTGAGCTAACATAAGGTTAACCATCCACTGAGCTGTTGTCTCAGCACAAGCGAATTCTTTTCCTGTAGCTTCGTGATATTTCACACCAGCTGCTTTGAAGTCATCCCATGTCTTGATTGTTGTGTAATCAATGTCTGCTTCTTTTAACAGATCGTCATTGTAGAATGCAACTGTTGTACCAACGTGTGTTGGGAATCCGTAATATTTTCCATCTTTTCCGTAGATGTCAAGTCGAGATTCAACTACATTATCTTTGTAAGGTGCAATTGCATCTGTCAGATCCATCAGTCCGATCTTACCGTTTGTGAATGATGGGAATTTTCCGAGCTCGATATCAACAACGTCCGGAGCTCCTTTTCCTGATTCCAGTGCAAGTGATAATTTGTTGTGCATATCATCATACTGCATATTAGAAAGCACTAATTTAACTTTCTTGTCTGGATGTTCCTCATTCCATTTCTTAGCCATCTCTGTGTAGAATTTCTGGTGTAACTCGATGAATGTCCAGACATTAATGGTTGTTGCATCCCCGTCAACCTTCATCTCTGTTGTTCCGCCTGATTCACTCTTAGATGATTTCTTGGAATCACTCTTTTCGCTTCCTGCGCTGCATCCCAGCAGCATAGATGCTGTCATAGCTACACACAGAAGTACTGACACTGCTTTCTTTTTCATAGATTTTCCTCCTTTATAGATATGTATTCTCCACAGGGTCTATGTTCCCTGAAAGATTCAAAAGCACTCCTTTAAATGTCAAAGAATATCTTTAAAAATTGTTTTCTGTAAAACGTTTAATATTCTTTTGTCTTTTTCCCTTATTTTTCACTATACAATGCTTTCTTTCTTTTTTCCGGACAATGATTTATTTATCTTATTGCCCTTGTTTTTTGTTTGATTAGATTATACACATACTTTTCCGATAAACGCAAGTAAAACTTAAACGTTTAATTTTGTACATATTGCACAAAAGCATTATAAAATAAGCACTTACAGACCTCTCTCTCTTCTGTAAATGCTTATTTTTTTCATTTTCTGCTTATTTTTCTTCTGTTTTATCCAGATTTCTGACCGAACCGCGTTCCAGCATATAGCATCCGACACGGTAAATTCCGTCTTCTTCTTTCAGTTCTTTCTCTTCTACCATACGCATGATCACTTCACTTGCGGCATAACCGATATCGTGCAGCGGAAGTGATATGGTCGTAAGCGGCGGCTTATAATATCCGGAAAGTTCCCGGTTATCATATCCCGTTACGGAAATGTCTCTTCCCGGTACAAGTCCTTTTTCCTCCAGCCGGTCATATACCCCACCGGCCATCAGGTCGTTCATACAGAAGATCGCCGTCACTCCCTGCTCCAGTAAATGATCCGTTCCGTCATAACCGCTCTTTCTGGTCCAGTCTCCGTAATACACTGCCTCCGGATTATACAGAACCTGGTTTTCAAAGAAAGCTCTCTGTACCCCAAGAAGACGCTCCTGCATATGGATACTGTCTGTTTTTCCCGTGATCACTCCGATCTTCCTGTGTCCGTTGTCGATCAGGTACTTCACCATCTGATGTGCCCCTTCTTCATCATTGACCACAATAGACGGAATATCCTTATTTCCCGTATAACCATATGCCATGACTACCGGTACCGGCAGATTCTCCGGAATACAGTGCATAACTCTCTCATGCGCCGTCACATAGATCACACCTTCTACCTGTCTTGCGATCAGTTTGTCAATTTCCTTTCCTACCCGTCCATAATAATCATCCCTGTTATAGTAGAAATCATTATACTTCTTGTATAATCTTAAGTTTATCAGCAATATCTGATAATTGTTCTCTTCACAATGCTCTGTGATACCGTCTACAATATCCGGAATACTGAAGATCGTCAGGTCCTCGATTATGACACCTATCGTTCTTGTATTCTTCGTCTTCAGGTTTCTCGCCACAGTATTGGGCTTATAATTCAGCTCTTTTATCTTCGCCATCACTGTCTTTCTAGTCTCATCACTTGCGCCTGGTTTGTGATTCAAGATATTCGATACTGTTGCGACAGAGACATTGCACTCTTTTGCAATCTCTTTGATCGTAACCATCTCTTTTTGCTACCCCTTTACACATTTTTGTGGTATCTCTCCACTTTACGTACCTCTTTCTTACTATCTTAGACTACCCTTTTCTGTCTTGTCAATCAATTAATTCTATGATAAAATTAATCAAGCCTTATTTTTCTAATAAAATACAATGCCTGAGGAGGATTTATGAATCAATCAATTACACTTCCTATGGCAGATAAATTCTATCATGATCAGCAGGATACTGCTTTTATACGATCCGTGAATGTCTCATGGGAAACACCGGAAGAAAACCATTATTATCTCGAATACAGTTACAACCGAAAGGACTGGTATGCCCTGAACGGCGGTTTTCCGATCGTCCTTCCATGTGAGGAACTGTCTGCATCCGATGCATTAAAAGCACAGGATCCGGCAGGCGAGCCTGTCTCTTATAGCAGTCTGTGTTCTTTACAAAACAAATACGGCAAACCGGAAGCCGTATGCATTCAGTCTGTAGAAAAATCAGAGGACAATCCGGAGACCGTACAGGTCACTTACACGAACGGAATGCAGGAGACACGTAACATTATCCGAAGCGAGGACGGTACTGCACGTATTCAGGATAATGACTATGCAGCTCCGATCATCAGCCACCGCGCTGACCCATATATTTACAAACATACAGACGGAAAATATTATTTCCTTGGATCTCATACAGATGCCGGACACAACTTAAATGGCACTTACCAGTATCGTTATATTATCCTGCGCTGTGCCGACACACTGGAAGATCTGACCGACAATTCCGGCCGCTATACCGAGAGAGTGATCTATGAAAGAGAGCCCATCGGTCCGGACCGTGTAAGTCCTCACCTCTGGGCTCCTGAGATTCATTATATCCAGGGCGGCTGGTATGTATACTATACCACCACCGTGTCCGACCATTCTTCATGGCGGATCCGTCCACACTGTCTTGCATGTACCGGCCAGGATCCGATGACAGATCCATGGATCAACAAAGGCGCCATCCAGACTACTGTGGAAAATGATATTGCATTTACAGACTTTTCTCTGGACCATACATTCTTCCATCACAACGGTGTCGATTACTTTGTATGGGCACAGAAGACAAATAATATTTCCGACATTTTTATTGCAAAATTGTCCAATCCATGGACCATCTGCACTCCGTCCGTTCTTCTGACACATCCGGAGTACAACTGGGAGCTTCATGGATTCGCAGTAAACGAAGGTCCTGCAGTCATCAAACACGATGGCCGTATCTTCCTTACATTCTCTGCGAGCGGCACAGATGCACTTTACAACATGGGACTTTTATATGCAGATGAAGATTCCGATCTTCTGGATTCTTCTTCCTGGACAAAACTCCCTTACCCGGTATTCCAGAGCAGCCGTGCTACAGGCTTCTTCGGACCGGGTCACAACAGCTTCACCCGTTCTACCGACGATACGGAAGACCTGATGGTCTATCACGCACGTCAGGAAGAACGTTACTTAGGGGAAGGTGATTATCAGCCGCTTTACGATGCCGGAAGAAATGCCTACATCGGCAAAGTATTCTGGGACGAAGACGGCATGCCGAACTTCTCCGTTCCGGGTGCTTCTCTCGCTATGAGAAAAGAAGACCTTACGCTTCCTGATCATTGGTAAGCTTTAATTTATCTAAGATATAGAATATCAGACTGAGTGCCATGGCTACGACACACGCCAGAACCATTCCGGTTAACGAAACAGTTCCGATATTCACAGATATTCCAGACAGACCGGTTACGAACACGATGGATGTTAACATCAGATTTCTGGATCTTCCGTAATCAACCCTGGAGTCTACCAGGATACGTAAGCCAGATGCCCCGATCATACCATACAGAAGGAAGGAGATTCCTCCGATAACCGGTCCCGGAATTGTCTGAATCATCATCGACAATTTTCCCACGAACGAACAGATAATAGACAAGATTGCAGCTCCGCCGATCACGCGGACACTGTATACCTTTGTGACTGCCATTACTCCGATGTTCTCTCCGTATGTAGTCGTCGGCACAGATCCGATCAGTCCGGATACCATGGTAGAGAAGTTATCTCCAAACAGAGATCTGTGGAGTCCCGGATCTGACAAGAGATCTCTTCCGATGATCTTACTTGTTACAACCTGATGTCCGATATGCTCGGATGTGATAACCAGCAGTACCGGAAGGATCATAAGGATCGCTCCCATATCGAACTTCGGTGCCTGGAAATTCGGGATTGCAAACCAGGATGCCTCCATTACCTGGGTAAAATCAAGAATTCCACATGCCAGTGCAGTCAGATAACCTGCGATCACCGCGATCAGGATCGGGATGACCGATAAAAATCCTCTGAATAAAATATTTCCGAATACTGCAACACCCAGTGTCACTGCGAATACAAGTACATTTTTCGGATCGATCTTATCGTCCAGCAGACCTGCATTGCTTGCTGCTGAGCTTGATAACTCAAGTCCGATCAGTGCAACAACCGGTCCCATCGCAGCCGGTGGAAGTACAATATCGATCCACTTTGTTCCACATTTGTAAATGATAAATGACAGGATACATCCACAGAATCCGACTGACACGAATCCTCCCAGTGCATACGGGTATCCCATCTTGCTTATGACAACGCCTGCCGGTGCCAGGAATGCAAAGCTTGATCCAAGATATGCCGGTGACTTTGCTTTCGTCACTGCAATAAAGATCAACGTTCCCACACCATTCATAAAAAGTACGATTGCCGGATTGATTCCGAATATGAACGGAACCAGGACCGATGCCCCAAACATCGCAAACATATGCTGGATACTAAGTGGCAGCAACAGTTTCAATGGTACTTTTTCTTCTACCTGGATAATCTTATGACTTTCCATGTTTTCATTTCCTCCTCTACTTTCCTTTGCTTCGTTTTGTTCCATCTCAGATTCTACAAAGCGGCTTCTATATTGCCAGTATCCTCTCTGTTTTCCATTACCGCTTTCTTCGAAAAAGAGGTATGGGAATTACACATCTCATACCTCTTCACCTAAGATTTCACTCTTCTGACTATTCTAACATATCCGTCCTGTCCAAGAAAGTAAAATCCGTATTTTTCATATATGTTTTTCACATAGTTTTTATATGCCGATCTTTATTTTCCATTCAGTGATCAACATTTTTCATACAAGCATTTCACAGTTGGATAAATCTTTCTGAACTGCTGATAGCGTTCTTCATATTTTGCAGTCAGTTCAGCGTCTGGTTCAACTGTATCGACAACTTTTACGATCTTTGCTGCTGCCGTCTCTACATCCGGATATTCGCCGCATCCGACCGCTGCCAGCATCGCTCCACCAAGTGCCGGTCCTTCTTCGTTCTCTACCACATCTACCTTCAGGTTCATGATATTGGCGATCATCTTCTTCCACAGTGGACTCTTGGCCCCGCCGCCGCAGATCTTGGTTCTTTCAATCTTGATTCCAAGACTTCTTGCAACTTCCAGAGAATCGCGAAGACCAAATGCAACACCTTCCAGCACTGCCTGTGTCATATCTTCGCGGATCGTATCCATGGACATTCCGATAAACATTGCTCTTGCATCCGGATTGTTATGCGGCGATCTCTCCCCCATCAGATACGGAAGATAGAAGACACGGTTTTCACCAAGCTTCGTGATTCCTGCCTGTTCTGCAGCAAAATCTTTTGTCTTCAGGATTTCTTCGTTCCACCATTTATTGCAGGATGCGGCACTTAACATACATCCCATCAGATGGTAATGTCCGTCTGCATGTGCAAAGGAGTGCAGGGCATTATGCTCATCCACTCCAAACTTATCACTGGAAATGAAGATTGTTCCTGATGTTCCGAGGGAAATATTGCACATTCCATCGCCGACTGTTCCGGTTCCGACTGCTGCTGCAGCATTATCTCCCGCACCGGCGATGACTTTCACATTTTCAGAGAATCCAAGCTCATCTGCAATTTCTTTCTTCAAAGTACCAACCACTTCATAGCTTTCATAAAGTTTCGGCAGCTTCTCTTCCGTGATACCGCAGATATCCATCATTTCTTTCGACCAGCAGCGGCTCTTTACATCCATCAAAAGCATTCCGGATGCATCGGAAACATCTGTACAGAATGAACCGGAAAGCTTATACGCCAGATAGTCTTTTGGCAGCATGATCTTTGCGATCTTCGCAAAATTCTCAGGCTCATGCTTCTTCATCCAGAGGATCTTCGGTGCAGTGAATCCTGCAAATGCGATATTTGCCGTATATTCAGATAACTTGTCTTTTCCGATCACTTCATTCAGATACTCTGTCTCTTCCCCTGTTCTTCCGTCATTCCAGAGAATTGCCGGACGGATCACATTGTCATCTTTATCCAGTGCAACCAGTCCGTGCATCTGACCGCCAAAGCTGATTCCCGCCACCTGTGACTTGTCGCACTCTGCAGTCAGTTCTTTGATTCCTTCCATGGACTGTTCAAACCAGTCTTCCGGTTTCTGCTCCGACCATCCCGGATGCGGGAAATAGAGCGGATATTCTTTTGAAACAATCTTTTTAATATCTCCTGTCTCATCCATTACCAGAAGTTTTACTGCCGATGTTCCAAGATCTACACCTATGTATAACATCCTTGTCCTCCTTCATCTTTTTCAGGAACCGAAATCTCAGTCCCTGATACTTTCATGCTTATTTTATTCTGTCATTCTAAATCACTTTAACTTTACAGCTTTCCTGACTATCCCCATGGATTTTCAGTAGGGTATCTGACGCCTGCCGGCTGGTTATAACCGATCTCATCTACCGGAACTCCGATATATTTGAATACTTCGAACAGTTCTTTTCCAAAATGTCCGAAGGCAACAGCTCCGTGATGTGGAAATCCTTTTTCTACCAGTACGTGACGGTAGAATCTTCCCATCTCCGGAATGGCAAATACGCCGATCGCACCGAAGGATCTTGTCGCTACCGGAAGGACCTCTCCCTGTGCAACGTATGCACGGAGTTTGTTATCCGCTGTGCTCTGCAGACGGTAGAATGTGATATCGCCAGGCACGATATCACCTTCCAGCGTTCCCTGTGTTACTTCTTCCGGAAGTGCTCTTGCCATGATCTTCTGGTATTTCATCTCACAGAAGGAAAGCTTGCTGGAAGCTGTATTTCCACAATGGAATCCCATGAATGTGTCTTTCTGTGTGTAATTATATTTTCCTTCGATATCGTTCTTATACATGTCTTTCGGTACAGAGTTGTTGATGTCAAGAAGTGTTACCGTATCCTGACTTACAACCGTTCCGATGAACTCGCTCAATGTTCCGTAGATATCAACTTCGCAGGAAACCGGGATTCCCTGTGCTGTCAGACGGCTGTTTACATAACATGGAACGAATCCGAACTGTGTCTGGAATGCCGGCCAGCATTTGCTTGTGAGTGCTACATATTTGCGGTATCCTTTGTGTTCTTTTACCCAGTCCTTTAATGTGATCTCATACTGAGCCAGTTTTGGAAGGATCTCCGGCTTCTTATTGCCTGCTCCGAGTTCTTCTTCCATCTCTTTTACAATTGCAGGAATTCTTTCATCTCCGGCATGTTTATTGAATGCTTCGAAGAGATCAAGCTCTGAGTTTTCTTCAATTTCTACTCCAAGATTGTAAAGCTGCTTGATCGGTGCATTACATGCAAGGAAATTCATCGGTCTTGGTCCGAAGCTGATGATCTTTAAGTTCTGAAGTCCGATGACTGCTCTTGCGATCGGAAGGAATTCGTGGATCATATCAGCACATTCTTCTGCATCTCCGACCGGATATTCCGGGATATAAGCTTTGATGTTACGAAGCTGAAGATTATAGCTTGCATTCAGCATACCACAATATGCGTCTCCACGTCCGTCTAATAAGTTATCTCCGCTTTCTTCAGCTGCTGCTACGAACATCTTCGGTCCATCGAAATGTTTCGCAAGTAATGTTTCTGATATCTCCGGTCCAAAGTTTCCAAGATATACGCACAGTGCATTACATCCTGCATTCTTGATATCTTCCAGAGCCTGTACCATATGGATTTCGCTTTCTACGATACATACAGGACATTCATAGATTCCTTCTGCTCCGTATTTTTCCGTATAGGCTTTCATCAGATTCTTTCTTCTGTTGACAGAAAGGCTTTCCGGGAAACAATCCCTGCTGACTGCTACGACTCCGATTTTTACTTCTGGCATGTTGTTCATTGTTTTATTCCTCCTGATTCATCTATTATTTATTGCAATATTTCTAACATTGTTTTTCTTATACGATCAGTCTGCGGCTGCACTCGTATGATCTGCTGCATATGACTGTCCGTTCTCTATATTTCTCTATACCTCTATACTTTTAAACTTCTACATTCTTTCCGCAAAGCCCGTTAAATGCTCCTTCGATCTTTGCCTCTTCATGTGCGATCAGCCATTTATTTTTTGCGGTAAGCAATCCGTCTTCCGGCATCTTTCCTTCCGCTTTTCTGGCTCCTTCGATTGTCTTTTTCTGTACTTCTGTCAGTTCTGTATTCGTATCTTTTGGAAGTACGACCACGCATCGGAATCCATTTGCTGTCACCGAACATGGTGCATAGTGAAGTGTGGTTGCATATAATTCCACACCTGTTCCTGCCGGAACCAGGAATGCTTTGATCTTTTCTGTATCGTATGTGTAATCATCTTTAATGTCCTGCTGGCATCCAAGCAGAAGGATCAGATCATCCACTGCTATGTCCAGTTCTGAAGAGCGGTGATATTCTACTGCATTTAATTTCTTATTATTCCCATTGCAGTATCCGACCTGGATTTCCAGTCCTCCATAAGCACGTTCTTTCATCTCATCTGCAATCTTCAGATTCTCTAATTCTTCAACCGATGGCTCGTAGATCACTTCATCCAATGGAAGCGGCGCATGCTCCATTGCTTTTAGAAGTTCTGTCATATCATACCCTTCCAGAACTCTTCCGTAGGTCTTAAATTCTGCGTCTGTTACTTTCAGAATCTCCATTTGATTTCCTCCGTGTATTTATCGTTCTCTTATTTACGATGTCATTATATCAACCTGATTTTATGTTTACTACCGATAAATTAGCCTGTTTATGGCGATTTCTTATCCTTTTTTAAAATTCAGAACATATATAGAACCCTTCGGACGCATGACAAAAAACAGAGTCTGTAACATCAAAGTCCAGACTCTGTTTTTGGAGGTAATCTCCTGTCCAATATCCATAATTTTATCTAGTTATTTTCCTGAAATGCTTTCAATTCTTCCGGTGTCGGAAGTCCTTCGTTATCTCCGATATTCATTACCTGAATTGCTCCGATCGCATTTCCTCTCTTCACACTGGTCTTCAGATCCAGACCTTCCAGAATTCCACTTAAGACTCCGACTGCAAATCCATCACCGGCTCCAACGGTATCTACTACTTTCTCCACCTTATAGCCTGCTACCTCATAACGCTCATCCGCAGTCTGTACATAGGCTCCTTTTGATCCATCTTTGATGATCACCGTCTTCACACCCAGCTTCTGATAAAAATCTGCCGCCTCTTTCTTATCTTCTGTTCCTGCCAGGGTCTTGCACTCGCCGATTCCCGGAAGTACTACATCTGCTTTCGCTGCCAGCTGATTGATCACGGTACACATGGTCTCTTCATCTTCCCATAATGCTGGTCTGAGATTTGGATCAAATGTAATAAATATTCCGGCTTCCTTTGCTCTGTCCATCAAACGGAATGTCGCTTTTCTTGCACTTTGTGACAGTGCCGGAGGTATTCCGGTCACATGAACCAGTTCTACATCAGTCAGATCAATCGCATCAATCTCACTGATCGTAATATGTGATGCTGCCGATCCCTTTCTATAATATGGTGCATACGGATCACTTCCGTCTGTCACGCGGTTCTTTAACTGAATCCCTGTTCTGTATACATCATCATATGTAACCAGCGCAGTTCCTATCTCATTCTTTTTTAATGCATTTTCAATATAATGTCCAAATGGATCATCACCAAGTCTGGTGAGATATTCTACCGGATGTCCAAGTCTTGATAATCCGATCGATACATTCACTTCTGCTCCTGACATTGCTCTTGTAAAATGTTCTACTTCTTCTAACGGTCCTGTTGTATCTGCGATCAGAAGTGCCATCGGCTCACCAAATAATATCGTCTTTCCCATCTCGTCTGTCCTTTCCTGCAATCACCTTCTATGCTTCCTTCGGTTTTCTTACCAGATGAATTGCAAATCCTCCCACTTCTTCTGCCATATAAACTGCCTGTATCTTTCCGTCCGGACGGTAAACAGTGCTGTCTTCATTAAATCTGACACCTTTTCTTTCCAGATAAGCTTTCGCCAGTTCTACAGAATATGTTGCAATTGCAATATGTCCTTTGCTTCCAAGATATGGTGTTTTCATTGTCTCCACATATCCTGCCGAAAAGATCGAGCTTGGGTTTTCATTTGGTGCAAATCCAAACATTGTATCAAATGCTCCGGCTACCTGATGCGCCTCCGATTCATTGTCGCAGTTGATTCCTACATGTGCCAGTCTGAAACCGAGCATACTTCTGACAGCTTCTTCTGTCAGTTCTCTGATCTTATCAAAATTACCTGCCTCTATCTCCGCTGCCGGAACCATCCATGTTCCTCCACATGCCAGAATCTTATCTTCTGCAAGATAATCGCTGACATTGGATGGATTGATTCCACCAGTCGGCATAAAACGGATCTGACCATAAGGTGCTGCCATAGCTTTGATCGCTTTCAATCCTCCTGCTGCCTCTGCCGGGAAGAATTTCACCACATTCAGTCCATATTTGATTGCCTGCTCGATATCACTTGGGCTGGAACATCCCGGAAGAATCGGAATTCCTTTCTTCACACAATACTCGACTGTGTCCGGATTCAGTCCCGGACTTACAATAAATTTCGCACCTGCTTCTACCGCCGCATCTACCTGTTCTGCATTCAGAACGGTTCCGGCTCCTACCAGCATCTCCGGATAGGCTTTCGTCATTGCTGCAATCGATTCTTTTGCCGCATCTGTACGGAATGTAACTTCTGCACATGGGAGTCCACCTTCACACAATGCTTTCGCAAGAGGAACCGCATCTTTTGCATCATTCAGTTTGATAACCGGAAGAATCCCCATACGTTCAATCTGTTTTAACAATTCTTCTGCCATGTCCTCTTCCTCCTATGCCAGTTTATTGATTGGATAGTGAATTGCTTCACCATTAGCAAATCTTACAGATTCTTCTGCTACCTTTCTCTTTAACTCACTTGCGGCTTCTTCTGAATACCATGCCATATGAGGTGTTGCGATCAGGTTCTCATGTCTGAACAGCGGTGAATCTTTGCTTACCGGCTCTCCAAGCATACAGTCAAGTCCTGCTCCTGCAATCTCTCCATTCGTCAATGCCTCATCCAGGTCTGCTTCATTGATGATTCCTCCACGTGCCACATTGATCAGCACTGCTGAGTTCTTCATCTTCTTGAATGTCTCTGCATTGAATAAATCTTTGTTGCCATCTGCAGGACAATGCAATGAAATAATATCTGATTTTGTAATAACATCTTCTACAGAAACTGCTGTTACATATTCATCCGTCTCCGGTGTCGCTTTAAAATATGGATCTGTTCCGATCACTTTAAAACCGAGCGCATGCATTTTCTTTGCAAAATTACGTCCAATTCTTCCAAGTCCTACAACACCGACTGTCAGTTCACTGAATCTGTGAATCGGAATTGCTTTTGTATAGTCCCATTTTTCATTCTTAGTAAACTGATTCATTTTTACAATTTCTCTTACCATTGCCATAGACAGTGCAATTGCGTGATCTGCCACTTCGTTCATTCCATAGTCCGGTACATTTCCTACCTGAATACCATGCTTCGTAGCTTCTGGTACATCAATTGTGTCTACACCTACACCATAACGGACAACATATTTTAATTTCGGACAATTATCCATTACCTTCTTTGTAATCTTTGCA
Organism: Dorea sp.; assembly: GCA_050873945.1. Taxonomy (GTDB): domain Bacteria; phylum Bacillota; class Clostridia; order Lachnospirales; family Lachnospiraceae; genus Dorea_A. The sequence goes on along the minus strand of JBNMJT010000003.1, from coordinate 17,574 downwards.
TACTGTACAATGAATATCTCCGCATCCTGGCACTGTTCGATCACCTCATCCTCCGTGATTGCCTGCTTCAGCTCTACTTCCATCCCTGCATCTGCAAATACTTTCTTTTCAATATCAATGCTGTCATGATCACAGTCTGTAATAATTACTTTCATGTCTGTTCCTCCAATTATGTCATATTTTTCTGTTATCTTTCATTCAACGTCTATATGTTCAGTCTCTAGCGCACAAGATATCCGCCATCTACCGGAATGACTGCTCCGTTCAGATAATCCGATGCATCCGATGCAAGAAATACACAAGGACCTTTCATGTCTTCCGCTGTTCCCCATCTCTTTGCAGGAATGCGGTTTGTGATTGCTTCTTTTCTTGGATTATTCGGATCCAGAAGCGCCGTATTCATCTCAGTTGCCATATACCCGGGTGCAAGAGAATTCACATTAATTCCTTTTTCTGCCCATTCATTGCAGAACGCTTTTGTAATCTGAGCCACGCCGCCTTTGGATGCCGCATATGCAGGTACTGTATATCCGCCAAAGAATGACAACATCGATGCCACTGTAATAATCTTTCCTTTGCTCTCCTGTGCCATGAACTGTTTTGCAGCCAGCTGACACAGTTCAAATACTGCAGTCAGATTCACATCCAGCACTCTCTTCCAGTCCTCCATCGGAAATTCTTCCGATGGATGTCTGCTCTGCACACCGTGGGCCGTTACCAGAATATCCAGATGTCCGCCGAGTGCTGTCAGCGATTCTTCAAATGCCTTTTTTAACGCCTTTTCATCTCCCAGATCTGCCTGTACTCCTGTACACTTAAATCCTTTTTGATTGAATTCCTCTGCACGGTCTTTAATACTTTCTCTGGTTCCTATAATTACAACTTCGCATCCGGCTTCCATCAGTCCTTCTGCCATTCCATGACCAAGTCCTCTGGATCCACCGGTTACAATTGCTTTTTTTCCTGTCAGATCAAATATACTCATAACTGCTGTTCCTCCTCGTTATTTCATGAATATATTCGGAAGTGTCATACTGATTGCCGGGATAAATGTAATCAGTAATAAGTCCACAACCATTACCAGAATGAATTTTATAATTCCGGAACATACCGTTTCCAGATCACTCCGTCCAACCCTCGACGCAACGAACAGGTTGATTCCAAGAGGTGGTGTAATGAATCCGATTGCCAGGTTGACAACCATTACGATACCAAAGTGAATCGGATCTACGCCGAACTGTACTGCGATCGGTAACAGGATTGGTGCAAGTACCATCATCGCCGGTGTTGTATCCATGAAGCATCCAACAATAAGAAGTAATACATTCATTAACAATAAAATCAAAATCTTGTTATCCGTGAAGTTAACGATTCCATTTGTAATTGCTCCCGGGATCTTTTCAATAGTAAGGATCTTTGTAAATGCTGTTGCACATCCAATGATTACCATGGTAGTTCCTGTTGTATTACATGCATTTCCAATCGTTGCAAACATTTCTTTGATATTAAATTCTCTGTAAATGAAGGCTCCACAGATAAATGCATATACTGCTGCAACGGCTGCTGCCTCTGTCGGTGTGAATATTCCTGCGTAAATTCCGCCAAGGATGATAACTGGATTTAATAATGCCCATTTTGCATCCCAGATTGCTGCGAGTTTTTCTTTTGCTGTATATTTTCTATCCTCACCTTTCCATCCCTGTTTCTTACAATACAGATAAGAAACGATAATCAGTGAAATACCGATCAGGATACCCGGAAGGAAACCTGCCATAAATAAGGAACTGATAGAAGTACTTGTAGATACTCCATAAATTACCATCGGAATACTTGGCGGAATGATAACTCCGATACTTCCCGCCGTTGCGATCAATGCCAGTGTAAAGCTTTTGCTGTATCCTTTGTCCAGCATCGTAGGAATTACCATTGATCCGATTGCTGCTACTGTCGCCGGACCAGATCCGGAAACTGCTGCGAAGAACATACATAACACGATCGTTACTGTTGCAAGTCCGCCTGTGAATCTTCCTAAAAATACGTTACATACATTTAACAGACGCTTGGATACTCCGCCTGCACCCATCAGTTCTCCTGCGAGAATGAATAATGGGATTGCCATCAGCGGAAAGGAATCTGCACTTGTAACCAGCTGCTGTACAATATATAAGGAACTGATACGTCCGTCTGCCAGGATCGCACAAAGGGAAGAGACTCCAATTGCAATTCCAACCGGCATATTTAAAACCAAAGTAACAACTAATGCGATAAATAAAACTGCTGCAACCACTATTTTTCACCCCCATTTTTTTCCGGTAATTTTCCTGCCAGATACCAGATTGTCTGGATCTGTCTGATCACAACAAGACCGAATCCGACAACCGGTGCCGCGTTGATATACTGCAATGGAAGTCCCAGTGCCGGTGACACTTTTCCGAACAGCCATTGTTTATAGGTAAGTTCTACACCTGTCACAACGATGTACGCTGCAAATGCAAGTACCAAAAGTTCGCCGACAATCGTAATATACGGTCTGACTTTTTCCGGGAACAACTTTAATGCTGCATCAATTTTTATATGTTTCATCAATTTACATCCATATGCCACACCTATATAGATCAGCCATATAAAACAATATCTTGCAAGTTCTTCCGACCACGAAAGTGAATTATGCATTACATATCTCATAATAACCTGAATGAATATGATGATCGTCATAACCGACATCAGGATGATACAGATCGTCTCTTCCAGATAATCATTCAAGAATTTTAAAACCTTTTTCATTATTTTCCCTCCTCACGATACTGGGTCAGTTCTTTCTGGATCTTATCGAAATATTCCGGATGTTCCATGGAACTCTTTGCCAGGCTGAATACATCTGCATCTTCGATGATCTTCTGGAATTCTTTTTTCTGATCATCCGTCAGTGTATTCACTTTACATCCGTATTTTTCCATTTCCTTGATTCCTTCTTCTTCATCTTTTGCAGATACTTCCAGCTGATATGCAGAAGCTTCTTTCATTGCTTTATCAATAATTTTCTGCTGTTCATCTGTCAGGGAATCATATTTATCCGGGTTCATAACTACTACATAAGGGGTATATACATGCTGTGTCAGAGAGATGTATTTCTGAACCTCATAAAAACGGTTACTGTAAATAATTCCGATCGGGTTTTCCTCTCCATCTACGGTTCCCTGCTGCATAGCTGTAAATAACTCTGAGAATGCCATTGGTGTCGGATTTGCTCCGATGGATTTCCATGCCTTTAAGTGGATCGGATTTTCCATTGTACGGATCTTCTGACCTTTACAATCCGCCGGTGTCTCGATCGCATGATCATTATTGGTATAATTACGGAATCCGTTTTCCCACATTGCCATGTGCTTTAATCCAACCTTGCTTACACCTTTTAACATTTCCTGTGCTGCTTTACCATCAAATCCTACATCGTAAACTTCCTGCGAATTCAGGAACAGATACGGTGTGTCATAGATATAATAATCTTTATATAATGTAGACAAACTACTGGTAGAAGATACCGCGATATCAATATCTCCGTTCTGTACGCCCTCGGCTGCTGTCTTGTCATCACCAAGCTGATTGTCCTGGAACAGATCAACTGTGATATTTCCATCCGAATAATCTTCTACGAGTTCTTTGAATTTTTCTCCGGCTTTTTTCGCTGAATTTGATGTTACATTTGCAAAGATAAGATTTACCTTATCCTGAGTTTTATATTTACTTCCCGCCTTTGTCATTCCGACTCCGGTGATCAGTGCAAGTACGATCAATACCGCCGTTACTGACTTTGTCTTACTGGACATCTGCCATTCCCTCCTTATACATTTTCACAGTCAACTACAATCTTGATTGTTCCACATTCCGGATCTGCGATCATATCGAATACCTTGTCACTTTCTTTCAGTGGAACAACATGTGTTACAATTTTTTCCAGTTCCGGTTCTAATTCTTTTGTAAGTTCTGCGGCTCTTCCGAATTCTTCTTTCGTATATACTCGTGTACCAACCAATGTCTGCTCTTTGAAGTTCACATCTCTTAAATTCACTTCATGTGGTTTTTTATGTACAGATACGATACAGATCTTTCCGCGGACTCTTGTAATATCCGTCATCTGCATTGCCGGCACTGCCGCACCGCTGCATTCGAAGAATACATCGCATCCTTCACCGTTTGTTGCATCTTTTATAACTTTTTCCAGATCTTCTTTTGCCGGATTCACCGGTGTAAATCCAAGCTCTTCTGCAATCTTAAGTCTTTTCTCAACAACATCGGAAATGAATATCTTAGATGCTCCTGCATGCTTTAACATAATTCCACATAACATTCCGATCGGTCCTGCTCCGACTACCACTGCTGTATCCAGTGCCTCAAATCCTGACATATGGATTGCATGGACAAGTACTGCAAGAGGTTCGATCGCTGCTGCCGCTTTATCACTTACCCCATCCGGGACTTTAAATAATACATCTTCATCTGTGTATACGGTCTGACACATTCCCCCGTCTGTATCAATACCGATCAGTCCCAGTGTATTACATACATGCTCATTTCCGCTTCTGCATGCAAGACAGTGTCCACAGGAAAGTAATGGATAAGGGACAACTCTGTCACCTTTTTTGAATTTCTTTCCGTCCTCTGCAACAATTCCCAGAAATTCATGTCCAAGGATCAATGGTGCTTTTGCTCTTGGATGTGTTCCAAGATAAATACCGATGTCTGATCCACAGACTCCACAATATCTGATATTTAATTTTACTTTTCCTTCCTGTTTTTCAGGTTCTTTAACATCCTGAACTTCTACCTGTTTTGGTCCGACATATACTAATGCTTTCATTTGCTCTCCTCCGTTTCCCTTGTAATTGTCTGATTAATCTTTATGGCTTTATTATATACACGTCTCATCATTTTGGCAATATTGTATATCTTTTTCTCTGTTTACTTCATTTATTTTGTGCATACTTGTTAGTTTTGTACAATTTCATGTACAAAATACATCTGATGTCTTGATTTTTGTCAAAAAAAAATCAAGAGTCAAATACCAAAATTCCTTGATTTTACGGCATTTTCTCTTGATTTTTCTTCTCAAAACTTGTCTGACATCCTCATTTTTCGTCTTTTTTCTACACTTTTCCTACTCAAAACGGCGCTTCCGCTCAATTTCTTTTATGATATAAATCCGGTTTTCGCTGATATGTGCTATCATTGCGCTTCTTGCCCCCTTCGCATCTCTCCTTGTTATAGCTTCGACAATCTGCTCATGAAAGCTTACCGTTGTTTCTGTCAGCCGCTTGCTCGTCATTTCCACAGTCAGTCCTACCGACTGCTGAATGATCGGTACAAGCTTCGCTATGATCCGGTTTTTCGTCGCCTCTGCGATCAGCTGATGGAATCTTGCATCCTCTTCCTGATGATTCAGCCCCTGCCTGATCATTCCGATCACTTTCCGGTTCTGTCTGGATATTTCTGCGATCTCATTCTTATCCGCATGAATTGCTGCCAGTGCTGCACTTTCCGGCTCCAATATCATACGTACATCCAGCAGTTCCAGTGCCATCTCTTCATCCTTTCCCATCAGGGAAATTCCAAGCGGATCTACGGCAACTCCTTCATTCTGGGAAATAAATGTTCCGGCTCCTCTTTTTATCGTTAGTATATTTCTCGTTTCAAGGCTTTTCACTGCCTCTCTCACCGTACTCCTTCCAACATTCAGTTTTTTTGCCAGTTCATATTCATTCTCCAGGCGGTCTCCCGGCTTCATATGATTGGTGCGTATCATCTCAATAATATCTTCCGCTGCTGCCTGTGCCAGAGGCATTCCATTTTTTTGTTTCATCCCAGCACCTCCCGGTCATATCATTTCCTTTTACGCTTCCAATGGCGAATATACCCACTCCTGCGTATTATCCTGAATCAGTTTTTCAATATGACGCTTTGCTTTTTTCAACTCTTCCATTGCTCTTTTTTCAAATTCTTCTGAATAGTAAAATACTGGAACAGCCACACTCATCCCTGCTATCACATGTTCTTTATATTTTACAGGCACTGCAATACACTGCACATCTTTATTCGATTCCTCTTTTTCAAATGAATACCCCGATCTTCGTATTTCATCCATCTGTGAAAAAAGTGTATCAAAATCATCGATCGTATGCTCTGTCAATTTATATAGTCCTTCCGGATACAGTTCTTTAATGTCTTTTTCTGTCTTTCCGCTAAGCAGTGCTTTTCCCATACCTGTTGCATATGCCGGATATTTGTATCCTCTTTTGGCCTGTATCGTAATAGGCGTCGGTACTCTTTCTTCCAGAAGATATAAAACCTCTCCACCGGACAATACCGAAAAATATGCCGTCTGATTAACCGACGACGACAGATTCTTCAAAACATAATCTATTTCCTGTAACAGATCTGAGTTCTTCGTGTATGAAGAACCTGCAAAATAGGCCGCCTGTCCGATTGTATAATTCCCATTATCATTCATTCTGATAAAATTCATAGCCTGCATGGTTTTTAAGATTGGATGAAGACTTCCCTTTGGAATCTCCAGTTTCTGTGCCAGACCGGTCAGTGACATTCCTGCCGGAGATGCAGATAAAAGCTCAAATATTTTCAAAACCCGATAGGTCGACCGGTGCATTTTCTCCTCTTGCATAATAGCTTCCTCTCTTTCACTTACACTCATTTTATCATATCCAAAATGAATGCTCTATACAATATTACCAAAATCTGACAACTTTTTTTGTTATCAATTGAGAATTGTCACCATTTCTTTGTAGTGATATAGTTCCTATATAGGAACAGATTATTATTTACAAACATTCGAGGTGATATAAATGAATTATGTATCTATCTTAAATCAACTGTTGGACGCTAAGATCATCGCTATCTTACGGTTAGATTCTCCTCAGAAAGCACATCAAGGAATCGAAGCATTGAAAAAAGGCGGTATCCGGACAATCGAAGTCACCATGAATACGCCCGGTGCGCTTCAGGTTATTTCTCACTATCAGAACTCACCAGATCTGCTGATCGGTGCCGGAACTGTACTTGATGAAGCGTCCTGTCTGAATGCCATCCAGCATGGTGCACAGTATATTGTTACTCCTACACTCAATGAAGGGGTTATAAAATGTGCAAACCGATATCAAAAACCGGTCATCTGCGGTTGTATGACTCCGACAGAAATCATTACTGCTTTAGAACTTGGCGTAAATATGATCAAGCTTTTTCCGGCTTCTATTCTTGGTTCTGGTGCCATAAAAGCCATAAAAGGACCAATTCCACAGGCACTTATCGGACCAACCGGAGGTGTGGATCTTGAAAATATAACCATCTGGGAAAAATCGGGTGCAGACTTTTATGGTATTGCCGGAGAATTTTCAAAATTAGCCAATGAAGAAAAATACAGTGAATTAACAGAAACCGCACATAAATACTGCGCTGCAATTTCACACTAGTGATTCGACCAGCCGCAATTTACAATCAGGGAGGTAAACTATGAGTTATATAATTACAGTAGACGGTGGAACAAGCAATACCAGAACTTATCTTTGGACTGCCGATGGCAAAATCCTTACACGCCGCTCTCAGACAATCGGTGCCAAAACGTCTGCCATCAATAGCAGCAACCAGCCATGGAAACAGGCAATTCATGACATGATCGCAAGTATGCTGACCGAATATGGCATTTCCGAAGATTGTGTTCAGGGTGTCTATATGTCCGGAATGCTGACAAGCGACCTTGGCATCCTTGAAGTGCCACATCTTACTGCTCCTGTTTCCATGAAAAATTATCAGGATCACCTGGTGCGCGTACATCTGCCGGAAGTATTTTCAAAAGAGATTGTCCTGATTCCCGGCATAAAAAATGCACTTTCCAACCCGGAATCTCTTGATTCTTTACGCACATTTGACATTATGCGGGGCGAAGAAACAGAAACTTATGCTTTGATCGAGCAGTATGGCTCTGACCAGAATACCATTTATATCCTGCCTGGTTCTCATAATAAATATGTCTTCGTAGACGAAAATTGTACGGTTCTCGCTACAAGCACCACACTCTCCGGAGAATTATTAAATTCGATCGTCAATGATACGATTGTAGCCAGTTCTGTCGATCATGGATTTCCATCCATGGAACACTATAATCTGGAAATGATACAATACGGCTGTGAAATGCATCAAAAAGAAGGCATTGGACGTGCATTATTCCTCACAAGACTTTTTGACCGGTTCGGCAGTCAGTCAAAATATAATCTGCAGAACTATGTTCTCGGAGTTGTATTGGAAAGTGATCTTACAGCCCTTCATAATGCAGCATTTTTTAAAGATGTTACGAATGTACGTATTGTCATCCATGGGAACGGTGCTTTCAGCCATGCTCTTTATGACCTGTTAAAAGCAGATCCTGTATTCCATAATATTATACTACACGATTCCGAAGAGATCCCAATTGCTGCACAAGGGGCATTTCATCTTGCCATGAAAGATCTGCAGCTGCATTAAATTCTAACCCTTTCTTATTCTCTTTGCAGCATTTAATGACTGCAGCATCGGTCCTTTTGAACGCATGGCAATAAGCGGCAAAAAAGCTGCCTTTCCGGCAGCTTTTTGTCCCTCTTTATTTGCTACTGTATTCTTTACAGATTATTCTGCAAACCACTTTTGAATTATTTTTCTGATTTTACTGTTTCTTCCGATATTCACTTGGCAGCACTCCATACTGCTCCTTGAACACCCTTGCAAATGCCTTGCTTCCCGCAAATCCATTCTTCTCTGCGATCATCCCAATGGAAAGATCTGTATTCACCAGATCATTATACGCATGCCGGAGTCTCAGGTCATCCAGATAGGTCTTATAACTCATCTGTGCATACTTTCGGAACATACGCGATAAATACGTCGGAGAGTAATTAAATGTCCTTGCAAGACTCTCCAGCGAAAGTTCCTTATTGTAATTTTGTTTCATGTAATCCGTGACCGTTGACAGCTTGTTCAACTTTTTATTTACACGTATCTTTTCTGCATCCAGATCCGTCTTACGGTATTTACTTACCAGCAGATACAACAGACGGTAATACAGGCTCTGAACTTTATAATCATATCCGTCCTTTTTCTCAGCATATACCTGATACATCTCTTCAAATAATCCCATTACTTCTTCATCCTGGATTCTGGAACTATGGGAAAAATAAATGAATCCATCATCTGTATAATACCTTTCAAACGTTGCAAGTGGTATCTGTATGACCAGTGTTTCGTTCTTTTTAGGGGCATAGATGGAATGTAGTTCATTCGAATTCACAAGCATGAACTCTCCCGGATGAAGCGGGTATCTCTCATCATTCAGATAAAATTCCATCTCCCCGTCAAATACTGCAAATATCTCTATTGATCTGTGCCAGTGTTTCTGGCGAATATAGCCGCCCTGGCTTCCCTCGAATATGAACATTTTAAATGGGAGATCATCATTTGGTACAATGATCTCATGAGAATATTCCATGGTTTTTCACTCCGTATCATCTCTTATTCGTTTCCGTACAGATTCCCTGCCACCGTCAGTTTTTCTTACTTTAACTAAGCCACGTTGTCGCTCCGACATGCTGAACCGCCTTGGCACCATATCTGTTTCCCTCTTTGGCACATTCTATGACATCTTTTCCATCCAGCAGTGCATTCAGGAAACCTGCCGCAAAGCTGTCTCCTGCTCCGGTCGTATCAATACAATTTACATTTTCCTCTGCCGCTATCCAGCATTTTTCCACATCTGTCCGCACATAACAGCCATGATTTCCACATTTTATGATCACATTTCCCACACCGGCGGATTTTATCTGTTCCGCTGCTTCCTCAACTGATTCGGCACCAGTCAAAAGTATTGCCTCTTCATCATTCGGGAACAGATAATCAATATAAGAAAATGCTTCTGCCATATCTTCCAGAGTCTCGTCTTTTTTACGCTTTGTCATATCTGCACACACAATTTTCCCCTGCGACTTCGCCTGCGAAAATATCTTCACCAATTCATCCGGTCCAATCTTAGGAAATACAAAGATGCTTGCAAAACATACGATCTTTGCACTCTCCGGAAACGGCATATGAAGATGTTCCAGTTTCAGGCTGCGGAGTGTTCCGTGAGGATTCGTAAGAAAACTCCTGGTTCCATCATTTTCTACAAGAACTATATTCATTCCTGTCTTTTCTTCTTCTCTGATACATGCATCACGGACCATAATTCCTGCCTCGTTGCAATGCGCTTGTATGAATCTTCCCGCATCATCCCGGCCAATCACTGTCTCCAACTGTACTCTACGACCTTTTCTGGCAAGTATCGTTGCTTCATTTAATGCATCTGCACCCGTTGTCATGTGAATATCTTCCGCCGGACAAGAACCCGTTTCAAACACTTCCGTGCTGACTGGCCTTGCCAGAACATCAATGATTGCAGCTCCTATAATTACAATTTCCAGACCTTGCATAACTTTCTCCGCTCACTTACTTTAACATCTACAGCTCAAATGAAGACTTCTTCGGAAGAATTTGTTCAAATGCCTGCTTTAACTCCTGTTTTACACGTTCATACGGAATCTTCATATTACTGTCATTGATACAGACAACCGGCGCTTTTTGTTTCGTAATTGTTTCTACAAGATTCTTATTTTCACTTTGCAGATTATAATACTTGCAGAATTTATTGACGTTTTTCGGAACAAAGTCACCACTTAATTTCGCGTATTCACGCAAAACATATTGGTTTACATCCTCTTTGTGCCTGAATGGATGCGAACACACCTGATCCAGAAATTCTCCCTCTAGATCCCACAACTTCTCATAGGTACTTTTTTTCAATGGCGACGGTCCATGTACCGTATAAAATCCCGTAAATCTTGGGAACATTACTTCGAGCATGTTATAAAAGAAATACATCGGCGGATATCCGATATGAAAATATGCTCCCGGCTGTTTTTTCATATTTTCTCTTTTATCAAAATATTTTGCAAGAAGCATCGCATTATTCAAGTAAATATAGGGCATAGTCGTATCTTCAACATTCGTTACATCCGGCTGCAATGCAAGCATGTCTACCGGTTTCCCATTCTTGAAAAAATCTTCCGGTTCTACATTTTTCAATAAAAATATATCGTCATTAAAATAGATAAACTGATCCGATAATCCCTTTATCCTGTGGAAGTTCCATTCAATTGTATGTGAATTAAATGTCGGAAGATATTGTGCCGGAATGAAATCCTTGTGATTTACAATGTGTAATTTGGAATTTTGGACATTCATCCATTTAGGAAGATGTCCATATGTAACAAAATGTACTGTTCGTACCCACGGAGCGAACTTTTCGATTCCTCGGAACAGATACTGTAAAATCTCCCAGTCACGGTAGCGCTCCTCCCTGTCATCCACTTTTACTGACATTCCCTGTTTTCTCATTGTATTTTTCTTATCTTCCAGCCACACAGGATCCGAACCATCCACCCACGCGATTACGATATCAATTGCTTTTGTTTTCATTCTTAACTCCTCCGGCAATTCTCTTTTTCCCAACCATCCAGGGACATATTTTATTTACAAATTTTGCAGGCACACTTAAAACTGCTTCTGATAATACGACACATACAACCGGAAAAATATACATATCCGGCAGGAATCCCGCAACATTACACCCCTTATACAAAATCATTCTGATAATTCCCGCAAATGCATAATAAAATAACGTATTTTGCCCTAAAAATATCAAAACATCTTTTATCCTTCTATTGGAAATTATCATTGATATGTATATAACCGGGCCTACAGATAAAATTGATAATAAAAACCACAAGAAGAAATGTTCAAATTGCTCCAAATGAATATCCACCTGGTTTTTATATCTGAATACTGCAGCCAGATAGACTACAGAGCATAAAACAATCCATTTTCTTTTCTCACAGATCTGAATTTTTACTTCCAGCCTTCTGTAAAGATAACCGAGCATCATATAAAAGATCATCAGACATGCAAGTTCAAATTCCCATATCAATTTTAACTTTACAATTATAATATCATATATTCCTGCACCCATGACAATTATTGACAGGATCACAATAAAAAACATTCTGTTACTTTCAGAAATTCTGCTTCCCACCCTAAGAATGATGTAAAACAAAACTGAGGCAGTAATCAGGCAGGAGACAAACCACATTTCATCCCCCTTCCCACTGATCTGCATAAAGAATTTTTTTATATAATCTGCCACATCCCCGCCTGAAACAGCATATTGAATAAAAACTCTGATTCCACCCAGTACCAGAAAAGGGATTCCCAGTCTCCGGAAATTATGGCAAAAATACTCTTTCCAGTTTCCTTTTAATGAAAATGTATAGCCTGATGCAAAGAAAAACATCGTCAGGAAAAATGGTGTGAAAAAATACCGGTATATATCCGCTGGATAACTATGACTCAATATTACGAATGTTATTAGTATTCCTTTCATAACATCCAGCCATTCTATTCTTTTTTTCATAGTTTTATTATTTTCCATTTTTATGAAATTCATTTTATAGTTTCTATATCAATATAGTATTATACACCGAATATGTGGTTTTGTATATTCTCAAGACGTAAAAACCCCAGAGACCTAAGCCTCTGGGGTATATATTTGAGTTAATATTCTGATAACAGATTATAATTACTCGATGATTGTAGCAACACGTCCTGATCCAACAGTACGTCCACCTTCACGATATCAGACCGGTGTATTGCGGTGTACAAATGGTGATTTTCCGTGTGATTTGTGGGGAAAAATCCAAATTTTCCACTGTGTCCGTGTGGTTTTTTGGAATTTTGTTATCATGGTGTTATCACACTATTTACTATCCGAAAAAGAATGCATCGCCTTATCAAACTCTGTAAGTTTGAAATCATCAGTTTCAATTTCAATTTCCATTATTTTTTTCATCAATGCAAAAAAGATTCGATTATTTTTTGATCTAAGCTTAATAGTCTCTATGGCAAGGCCCATATCTCGTAGAGTTATAATTCTATATAACTCCTTGCAAAAATTAGAAACATTTAACAGATCATCAAATTTCATTATTGCTGATATTCTATTCGAAGAATGCGTGTAATAATTTCGATCATGCACTATATCATCTATAAGTTTTTCTTTTTTCTCTACAAATTTCTTTTTAGATATTTCTTCAAAAAGATTATAACCTTTGTGCAAATAATCCTTCACTGCTTTTCTAAAAGATATACCCGAATATCCTAAGCCCTTTTCTACTAACTCTTTTTCTTCTTTACTTTCAAGTTTACTAATCAAATCATTCTTTTTTTCCTCAAATTCTTTGATTTCTTTTTCTTCATCTGCATATGCTTGAGTATAACCTTCAATCAATTGCATTGCAGCTAAATATTTATTTGTTGTGACAATTTTCACCTCTTCATCCAACAAGATTCTTCCGTATGCTTGTTGCGCATTATATATCTTTTCGTAATTAGAGAACCAATATCTTAATGCTTGTTCTAAATTTTGAAAATCTGTTATTTTATATAAGGAACATCTTTTAAAAGATGTATAATCTATTGTATCATTTTTCAATATATTTAATTTTTCTTTTGGGAAATTACAGATTCCCATAACTTCTACCAACTTATCACAATCCACACAATTCAAAGCATTAATTGTAACACTTTCTCCTGCCAATACCGAAAAAAAGTCTGTTATTATATACAAATTTTCCCTTATATTTTCTATGGCTAAGGCTGAATTAAATTTCCATGTAATACGATGTGCAAACCCAATGGACAACGCTTCTTTACTATATTGATATTTCGGATAAACGCCAAATATCAATTCTCCATTTTCCAATTGTACACTTCTTTTTTCCACATTGATTGGTATATCAATTTTACGACAAAATATAATATCTTCATAATTTTTATTTACATCGTACGGACATAAACCTATCAATTCATTTCCTTCCGTTATTTCAAAGTATATCTCTTGAAATTTAGAAGTATTAGCATAAGCCATTTTTCCTTTTAACAATATATCCGCCTGCAATTCAAGTTTAAAACAATTGTTAACTCCTCCAGAAGCCGATTTAAAATTTAACCCAATTGCAGTTATCTTCTCTTCATTTTCTAGTTTAATTACCAAATACTCAATCTTTTCTTGCGCCATATTCACAATTTTTCTTGAAACTCTATAAAGCGTAATTATCCCTTGATAATATTTATTAATATGTATTTCCGCTCTATTATTTAATTTTAATCCATCTATGCTTTCAAGTTTTCCGGAAAATGCTCCACCGGCTTCCATACTCATGTTTTTCCTCCTACTTATTCTTCAAAATCTCTTTATAAATAAATAAGACATACATCAAATTTACAACACCTTTTGTCAATTTAATATATGCCTTATTTTAATTTTAAGCATAGGCTAATTTTTTGTTATCTTGACTATGCTTTCCTCTTTTTTGTATCCGAGATCGTTTTTCTATCTCTTCTTTTGTCATTCCACTAGCACCTTTAAGTAATGCTTTTTCCAACCTACTATTAATGCTCAAATTTCTTTCCTGTTTTCTACGGATAATTCCATAGCATCCAACTGGTGAAATAAAAATTTCTTTAGGTGCATCCCCAGAGATAATATCTTTTAATGATTTAAATTCACATTCTTCTGGCTGTTCAGTACAATTAAGCTTCATCTCTCCAGCATCTATAATTCCTTTACTGAAATCATATAAAATAGCGTTTTTATACTCATTAATCACCGCTTCATCAATATATTTTTTCTTTTCTTTATAGATATTCTCCGCTAATTCATATGAAACTAGTCTTTTTCCAATCCATTGTACCACTGGAACGGCCCACGAATTACCTATAGCTTGATATCTATTCGTTCGTTTTGCCCCTTTAATATTAGTATATTCATCTGGGAATCCCATTAATCTCTCACATTCAAGCGGCGAAAGTCTTCTTATTTTTTCGTCCTGAACAACAAACAATGATCCATTATATGCTGCTGCATTACCATTCCACTTTGTTCCATAAGCTGAATATAAGCAATCTGAATATTCTCTAAACACTTCAAAAGAATGTCCTTCTTTTTCAAATGTTAAATCTCCCGTTGGATACTCTACAAACTCACCCTTATGCGATTCAAATAAAATCTCCTCTGGATGAAAGTCTTTTCCTCCAGCCAAAACATATAGTCTTCGTCTTTGCTGTGGCAGGCCAAAATATTTAGCATCTAAAACTCTCCAGGCAACATTTCTTTTTTCCCCTTCCAACATTCCTGCATTAGGCCATTTCTTCATTTCAACTGCCTTATCTAAACCGGCTAATGATGAAATCAAACATCCAAATGCATTTGTTTTATCCGTAAGAACTCCTTCAACATTTTCCCAAAATACGATACTTGGATTTTGCTTTTTCTTTTTTCTAACTTTATCATTTGCTTCTATTATATCGACAAACTTTAATGTCAGATTTCCTCTTTCATCATTCAATCCTCTTTTCCCGCCTGCCAATGAAAATGCTTGACAGGGTGTTCCTCCACATATAAGGTCTGGTGCACATATATTTTCATTTATTAATTCTTCCGGGATATTATTCATATCCCCCAGATTTATTATCTGTGGAAATTTTTCGTTTAATACTTTTGATGGGAATGGTGCAATTTCTGAAAACCATTTAAAATCTAATCCTAATGGCTTCCAAGCAACGGAAGCTGCTTCTATTCCTGAACATATACTTCCAACTGTTTTTATCATTGCGCCCTCTCCTTTCTTTAATTTGAATATACCAAAACCTACATATGCTAGCACGCTTCCATAATACCAAACATATGTTCGTTTTTCAATATATTTTATTCTTTTTCTTTCAAATATTTGTTAAATTGATTTTTCCATTCTATCAAATCATACCAACAACAACCGATACAACCATTCTCATCAGCTTTTGATGATCCTCTCCATTTTTCATCGCCTTCATAAAACCATTTTATTCCAAAAAAGTCGCCTCTTATTCCTTCTGAAACACATTTTTTACAATATCTTTCTTTTTGAAGATTTGTCTGATTTGTCAATAATTGAAACTTTTTCTTTATTTCTTCTTCTGACATATTTGTTTCATTCACGGTTTCTCCATTTACCCAACGTGAAGAAGGGAATTTATGATCTATAACCAATTCTGAAGCAGTCTGTGGTGAATCAAAACAAGCATCTTTTAATGGTAAAACGTTTTTTATTTTATTCTGAAGGCTTGTAGAAATAGAAAATCTTTTTTCATTATCCGCTGCTTTTCGAGGAAGTCTAATTAATAAATCGTAAAATTCCTTTTTCCCACACGTCGGACAATCTTTTTTCATAGTCGCAATATAGTATCCACTTTCGCGCAATTTTTTTATTCTTGCTGCAGGTTGTGGATTTGCTTGTGGTACCGGACCACATTTTCTACACTGCCATTTAGTCATAACATCATTCCCATTTAATGCATCAAAAACAGCTTGTGTATCAAAAGCCTGTCTATTTTCCCAATAATGACGTTGTTCATTTTGCCATACATCATTTCTTCCTGGATCCAATTCTGTGTAACATTGTAATACCCACTCTTTTACATCTTCATATGTAAGTGGTATATCTGTTCCCTGATATTTTGATTTTATAGGCACGCATCCATTCCAAGTTTTTGCATGGTATCTAAATGTTACTCCCAAATAATAATCTTGCATTCCATGAATTTGAAATAACTCACCAGTGCGTACATTTGCATTTATCTTTTTATTTTCAAAATCATATGACATTTTCTTTCCCTTCTTTTCTGCATAGATATTCATCTTTATCATACCAAAAGAGAAAAAATAACTCAATATTTTATTATATTTACTTGAATATTATTTGCTTACTTATTTCTTCAGCAACATTCTTGATATTATTCATCCTCCGCACCCATTCCATCTGATCCTGCATTTTCAATTCTTCCGTCACACCCCACTGTTCAACCATCTGTTCCATCAGCATCTCAACTTTTTCTCTTACTTCCTTATCAATCTGATTCAAATGCTCCGTCAGTTTTCCCGCCATCATCAGATACTGATACCTTGCACTCCTGTGTTCCTTCAGAAACTGCTTTCGCATTATTCCATATTTCCCATATGTAGGTTCTTCCTCATTGATTTCCAGATCCGGCAGATAATAATCTCCATGCAGTGTGTAACTCAGTCCGTTCTTTTCATCATAAATCTTTTTCTTCATATCCTTACAATTCCATTCCTCTGTATTTTGTTTTGTTCTTCTTTAGCTGTGCATTGTGTTCTTCGCTTCGTTCTCTTGCCCATTGTATACGGTCACCTATTTTTTTCGGCATTTGCTCTTTTTGTTTTTTCGCTTCAAGTTCCTCCTGTATCCGAATATCGTCCTGCATCAGTCTTTCTACCATATCTTTTCCCAGCATACGTAAAAGTCGATTATATCTGTCCGCAATCCCCTGTAATATTTCTTTCTCACCGGATAATTTCTGATAATCCTTTTGAACTTCCGCCAGTTCACTTTT
>JBNMJT010000002.1:0-67215 GCA_050873945.1 Dorea sp. | reverse complement strand
GAGTTAAAGGTACTTTTGATCCAAAGAGGTGCGGCACCATATGAGGGCTGTTATGCACTTCCGGGCGGGTTCGTCGGACCGAATGAAACCATCGGCGAAGCAGCAGAACGGGAATTAAAAGAAGAGACGAACTGCAACTGCAATTTCCTGGAGCAGTTCGGTACATATAGCAGTCCAGACCGTGATCCGAGAAGATGGGTGATCAGCAACGGATTTATGGCACTGGTCAATGCCGGGCAGGAAGTGATTCAGGCGGGTGATGATGCGTCAGACGCAAAGTGGTTTGATGTATCATTTCAGGAAGAAGACGGTGTATGGAATCTGTGTCTGACACATGGGGATGAGAAGCTTCATGCAAGATTAGAAGAGACGACTTCAAAATGGGATGTAAAGAAGAAATTCAAGACGATAGAAAGCGATGACCTTGCATTTGACCATGAACTGATTCTTGCAGATGCAATCGTACAGCTTCGTAAGTGGATTACGGAGACGCATATAGCGTTCCGGCTTTTGCCAGAAAAATTCACACTGAGAGAATTGCAGCAGATTCATGAGACGGTGCTGGATACGAAGCTGTTGGTTCCGGCATTTCGAAGGAAAGTAGCTGATCTGGTGGAAGATACTGGGGAGATGACTGGGGATGCCGGGCATAGGCCGGCGAAGTTGTATCGGGAGAGAAAGTAGGATGCAGAATGAAAAATCAATAATTACTCAAGAGCTGTCAATAAACGGAATCCAACTACACCTCGCTCAAAACGGAACCGGCGGCCCAGTCATCTTCTGGGGCATGTATCCACATCAGCCGAATGAAGTGGAACATCTGTGGGAGTCTTTGATGGAATGTGTACCGGAGCAAAATTTCCTGCTCGTAGCATTTCAGGTGAAAGACTGGAACCGGGATTTTTCCCCATGGAAAGCATCGGCGGTATTCGGAAAAGAAGATTTTGCCGGACAAGGTGCGAAGACATTGAAATGGCTGACCGAGGAATGTGTACCGTATATTGACCGGACTTTTGGTGCGAAAGACAGGGAGCATTGGCTGATGGGCTATTCACTTGCCGGATTATTTGCTCTGTGGACAGCTTATGAAAATGATGCATTTTCTGGAATTATATGTTGTTCGGGTTCATTATGGTTTCCAGAGTGGGATTGTTATATGAGAGAGCATATGCTTCGAAGTAAATGTAGTGTATATCTAAGTCTTGGTGGCAAAGAAGAGAAGACGAGAAATAAAGTAATGGCAGCAGTCGGCGACAGGACCAGGGCGCAGGAAGAGAGATTAGAGGAAGATCCGATGGTGGAATCTGTGGTTTTAGAGTGGAATGCTGGAGGACATTTTGCTGATGCGGGGAAGAGACTGGCTAAGGGTGTCAGATGGATGTTTAGTGCGAAAAGTGGCTTATAATAGAAGTTGAGGACGTTGATGTTTCATGGTATCATAATCAGTATAGAAGTAGATTAGAAGGTGTAATATATGGGAAGATTTGTGAATCCGGATAATAGTGCTTTTCAGGTCGCACTGAATTCTAAAATCTATATAGATAAAACTGGTTTAATTGCCTGTATGAATGATGTACTGGACTCAACAGACGGATATATTTAAGCCGGTTCGAGAATTGTCAACGGGACGTGGAGTTGCCGATTTCATATTTATTCCAAAACCGGAATAAGAAAGTCAGAGAAAGAATAAGAACAGGTACAAAGGAATTTCAGTGTTAAGAGCAGCTTGTTGCTGCTCTTTTATAGTATCTGGAATGTGGAAAGTATTAATCGCTGAAAAATGTATATTTAACCTTGCGAGAATTGCGGCTTAGTATTATTCTGGTAATAGAAACGTCGCTGATTGTTGACGAAACACAATGCGACGTCTTGCGAAACGATATGCGATGCTAGTGAGATGATACGCGGTGCTGGCGAAACGACGTGCGACGAAAAACGTCCGAAGGAGGAGAATATGACTCAAAAAGAAGCGATTGAGGAAGTTATTTATGAAGTTTTAAAAGATGGAGAGGTACATTCAGCAGATGAACTTCAACGGATATGCTTGAAGAGAGGTATCATAAATGAAAAGCAGAGAAGGGCTATTCGTGGAACAGTATATAGTCTAAAAAAAAAGGATAAAAGAATAGTGACTGTAGTGAGAGGAAAATATAAGCTTGAAGGAGAAAAAGTGTGTACGACGATAGAAGACGAAGTAAAAAGTATACACAAGAGAATCAAAGAGTTGGAAAATCTTGGCTGGTTTAATGCTAATGATACAGAATTGAACAGAGCCAGACAGGACGTGGAGGCTTTAAAACAGCTGAAAAAAGAAATTGAAAATTTGTTACATACTATAAACTAATAGACATAAGAGATATTGATAAAGGAAGAGTGATTACATGCTCCCGGCAAGAAAAATACATTTTGAAGCAAAAAAGAAAGAAAAAGAGAACTTAAGATTCCGCAGCTTCTTAAAATGCAATGCGGATGAAGAAGAACTGGACCAGCAATTTTTACAATTGCACAAAGAATTATTTGAAAACTTCGATTGCGGCAGATGCCGTAACTGTTGTAAAGAGTACTGTGCGGAACTTACGACAGATGAAGTGAAGGAAGCGGCAGAGTATCTTAAGATAGAAGAGCCGCAATTTGTTCAGAAATATCTGGAAAAAGATAAGACTGAAGGGACTTATTTAACGAAAAATAAACCATGTGATTTTCTTCAAAAGAATGGAGAATGTCTTTTAGAGGAGTGCAAGCCGGATGGCTGTAAAAAGTATCCATATACGGATCAACCGGGACGTTTGGGGAGTTTGTATGCTATGCTTGATGCGATAGCGGTGTGTCCTGTAGCATATGAGATCTGGGAACGGTTAAAGAAAATATATAACTTTCATTAATGATAATGTAAATGGAATGATAAAGAGGTAATTGCAGCCGGAGGTGAAAATCAATGAACAAAGCAGACAAAGCAGAATCCCTCTTCCGCACAGGCTATAACTGCAGCCAGTCAGTGTACGCAGCATTTGCGGAAGAATTGGGAATAACAGTAGAAGAAGCAGCGAAGAAGGCAAGCCCGTTCGGAGCAGGATTCGGAAAGCTTCGTGAAGTATGCGGAGCAGTGACGGGAATGGTCATGGTGATCGGTGATCTGTACGGATACGACGATCCGAAAGATGCAGTGGGGAAAAAGGAGCTTTATGTGCTTGTGCAGAAGCTTTGCGGAGCATTTGAAGAATCGGAAGGAAGTCTGATCTGTCGGGAACTTCTTGGGCTGGAGAAGGGCGAAGATCTGGAAGAGCCTGCGGTCAGAACGGAAGAGTATTATCAGAGCAGACCGTGCGTGAAAGCATGCAGAAGGGCAGCGGAGATTCTGGAAGAATATATGAAGGATAAGTAGAAAAAGACAGCAAAAAATCGGGAAATATAAAGAATAAATTGAGAATATAAGAAAAGGGAAGAGAAGAGTATTTAGACAAGTATTAGACAAAAGAAAGCAGGAAGGACATGAGCGAATACATTACGACCTATACAGGAAAGCATTTTAAACCAACAGAGCCGGATCCGGAGTTATTTGATATAGCGGATATTGCACATGCGCTGTCGCTGATCTGCAGGGGCAATGGTCATGTGAAGACATTCTGGTCAGTCGGGGAGCATTGCATCTGCTGTGCCAAAGAGGCAAAGGCAAGAGGTCTGTTGGATCGGATGGTGCTTGCGTGCCTGCTTCATGATGCAAGCGAGTGCTATATGTCGGATGTTCCGTCGCCTTTTAAAAAGGAATTACCGGAATATAATGAGCGGGAAGAACGTATGCTTGCTATGATTTATGAAAAATTTCTTGGTTCGGACCTGACACCGGAAGAGAAGGTGCAGCTAAATGAGATTGATAAAGCAATGTTATGGTATGATCTGACGGTTCTTCTGGGAGAAAAGCAGGAGAGTGAAGCACCGGAATTGCATATTAATCTGGAGTATAAGGTCAGAGCGTTCGGCGAGGTAGAAGAGGAATATCGAAAGATTTTTAAAGAATATTATAATAAATAATAAAGAGGAAAACATATGTCAGAATCAAGAACAGACGAGTTGTATCACGCATTAAAAGAAAAAGGTTATCCAGATGATCTCTGCAGGGAGATCGCTTATAAGCACATGAATACAGACTATACAGCTACAAGGATGCTGGGCTATCTTTACAGGGTATCCAACCCGCGGGTGGAAGATGTGGTGGACGAAATGCTGGCAATTTTAAGCGACCGTAGTGCAATCATGCAGAAGAAAGAACTGGAGCACGCGCAGGCGACAATCAACAGTGTGTACCGGGAAGGCCTGTAATTCAGGGAGAATATCCTGCAGAAGGGAATATAATTCCAGTGAAAGATTACAGCTTAGGGAAAGTATAGAGATAAAATCATGCATGATAGAATGCGAATTTATCCTGAAATTTTGTGAAAACTGAAGATATGCAAATTTTCATAATAGTGGTATCCTTGATAAGGCAAAAATATAATGATGTTAATAGCAGGAAAGGATCATATATATTATGAAAAAAGGCATAAAAAGCGCAGCGGCATTTTTGATAGCAGTCGTCTTGATCTGTGGTTTGTCGATCTACAATAACCGTCAGTATGTGAATGCGCAGACGGAGACAAAGCCGTCCCTTACCATAGAAAACACAACTCCGTTTGAACTGGAAGATGTGAAGGTGCAGATGAATAATAATCAGACCGTCAATGTGGGAACGATCGGAAAGAATGCAAGTGTAGAGGTTCCGTTAGAAGAAGATACGGATCCGGTTGTAGTAACGAAGATTCAGGGAAAGACTTCCATGAATGAGAAATTTGACGACACTGTGCGTGGCTGGATCAAAAATGATGCAAAGCTAAAAGTACATCTGGATGATGAGATGAAGGTATACGTTTCCTCAAATGTTGAGGAAGAATAAATATAGGGATTTTATCTACGGGAGCTGCCAGTGGCAGTTCCTTGCGAATACATGATAATATAAGCCGGGCAGGTCAGAGACGACCTGCCCGGCTTTGCAATACCAAAGTATACATTAAGAACAACGTCTTTTATGTATTATCGTCTGTATGCCCGCAAACCCCAGACCACAGATCACAATCAATATTCCAAGAAGGGTATCATTGACCGTTAATTCCAAAAAACGTTCCCCTTCCATCAACCGGAAGACCCCGTCTACGCTCCACATCAGAGCCGCTCCCCAATACATCAGAGCAAGATGTTCCAGTGAGAATCTTGCTGAAATCTTAGGATATCGAAAATATAACACAGTCGTAATGACTGCGGCAATGCATGTAAGGATCAGGCACATCTTTTATCCATCCCTTAATGTTGCAGACAGAAAGGCACGTTTTTTATC
Organism: Dorea sp.; assembly: GCA_050873945.1. Lineage (GTDB taxonomy): Bacteria > Bacillota > Clostridia > Lachnospirales > Lachnospiraceae > Dorea_A. Next base: position 61,850 of record JBNMJT010000002.1, on the reverse strand, counting down.
CTGCTGGTAACAGACTGCAGTACCGATCAGCCAGGCTGCTGTTACTACGATAGCCATTGTGATGCCGACCGTTGCAATCTCATACAGCATTGGCACGATGCCGCCCGGAGTCTGAACGGCGGTGAAGAATGGAAACCATGGAACAATTTCCCCGTGCCAGATGTGTTCGATCAAAAGCAAAAAGCTTCCACCCCATAACAGTGCGCTGAGGATATGAAGCCTGGACATCAGGTAGGTGGAAAATGAAATTCCGTTGGATTGATCCGAACAGGCAGTCGTCTGGTGAGAAGATTCCTGTATCTGGTCAGAATGGTTTTTTTCGTGTTTTTCATGTGTGTGTCTGACGGCTGAGACGATGACCGCCTCGGCAGCCGGAGCTATAAAGCATGCCATATGAATTCCTCCTTTAGATCTTAAACTTAAGTTAAAAATATCACAATAAAAATAGACCGTCAAGCATAATTTAAATAATAAAATTGGAACTGGCTATACCAGATGACAAAATGTGCGAATACGCGAATTTTTAAGAAAACAATACTACAAGTGGTGAGAAATGTATAAAAATCGCGGTAATAATTGACAATATTTGTATAAAACACTATAATGATAAAAAAATAACAAAACTGGAACAACCAATAAAGGAGTGTGCAAAAATGGGGGAATTCAGAACCTTGGAAATCAAGCAGAGTGTATTTGCGGATAACGATAAGAGAGCGGATGAAGTCAGAAAGGAATTAAAAGAAAAGAAGGTATTTCTTCTGAATCTGATGTCGTCACCGGGATCTGGTAAGACAACAACTTTGACAAGAACGATTGAAACTTTGAAAGACAAGATCCGGATCGGAGTGATGGAAGCGGATATTGATTCGGATGTGGATGCGAAGACGATCTCTGATCTGGGAGTGAAAGCAATCCAGTTACATACAGGAGGCATGTGTCATCTGGATGCCGATATGACGGCACAGGGACTGGAAGGGATCGGAACTGGAGATCTTGACCTGGCAGTTCTGGAAAATGTAGGTAATCTGGTCTGTCCTGCAGAATTTGACACCGGAGCTGTTAAGAATGCAATGATCTTAAGTGTGCCGGAAGGAGACGACAAGCCGTTAAAGTATCCATTAATGTTTTCCATCTGTGATGTGGTTCTGGTCAATAAGATCGATGTACTGCCATATTTTGACTTTGATATGGAAAAATGTAAGGAAAATATTCTGATGCGTAATCCAAATGCAGCCATCATACCAATCTGTGCGAAAACCGGGGAAGGAATGGAAGAATGGTGCAGCTGGCTTTTGGAAGAAGTAGAAAACTGGCAGAAATAATGTCTGAAGAAGGAGTGTAATTATGGCCGAGGAAAGAGAACTTATTTTAAAATTAGGACAGAAGATTACAGACAGAATTGGACACAAGGTAACAACAGAAGATCCGGAGTACTGGGGACTGGCGGGAGTTGTAACAGACGAGATGGCGGAAGTGGCACTGAAGATGAAAGTGCGCAAACCGATGACATTTCCACAGCTGCTAAAGGCAACCGGAAAGGATGAAACAAGGCTTCAGGAATTACTGGATGAGATGAGCATGATCGGAATACTGGAATATAACTGGGAGAATCCGAAGCATGAAAAGCAGTATGTACTTCCGATGTATGTACCGGGAAGTGCAGAATTCTTGAATATGAATGAGGAGAGACTGAAAGAACATCCGGAGCTTGGACGTTTCTTCGAACGGATGTCCAGACTTCCACTTGAAAAGGTAACACCGATGGTACCGCCGGGAGGAGCCGGGATCGGAATGCACGTCATCCCTGTGGAAAAGGCGATCGAGATGGAGAATCAGTCGGTGGATATCGAGCATATCTCGCACTGGCTGAAAAAATATGACGGCAAATATGCGGCAAGTCCATGTTCCTGCAGACTTTCCAGAAAAACTTACGGAGAAGGCTGTGCAGATGATCCGGCAGACTGGTGTATCGCAGTCGGAGATATGGCGGATTATGTTGTGGAGACGCAGAAAGGCGGAAGATACGTTACCTATGATGAGGTGCTGGAGATCCTGAAACGTGCTGAAGATAACGGATTTGTTCATCAGATCACAAATATTGATGGCGAGAATAAGATATTTGCAATCTGTAACTGTAATGTCAATGTCTGTTATGCGCTTCGCACTTCGCAGCTTTTTAATACGCCGAATATGTCACGGTCTGCATATGTTGCGAGAGTAGAACCGCAGGATTGTGTGGCATGTGGACGTTGTGTGGAATACTGTCCGGCAGGTGCGGTGAAGCTGGGACAGAAATTATGTACCAAAGACGGACCGGTCGAGTATCCGAAGCATGAACTTCCGGATGCAGCAAAATGGGGACCGGAGAAATGGACAGAGGACTACCGTGACCAGAACCGGATCAATTGCTATGACACTGGTACTGCACCGTGTAAGACGGCCTGTCCGGCACATATTGCCGTTCAGGGATATCTGAAAAAGGCAGCGCAGGGAAAATACAGGGAGGCACTTGCTCTGATCAAAAAGGAAAATCCATTCCCTGCAGTCTGCGGCAGAATCTGTAACAGACGTTGTGAACAGGCCTGTACAAGAGGTACGATCGACCAGGCAGTTGCGATCGATGAAGTGAAGAAATTCATTGCAGAGCAGGATCTGCATGCGGAGACAAGATATATTCCGCCAATCATTCCACCGACAACAGGAAGATTATTTGAAGAAAAGATAGCGATCATCGGAGCCGGACCTGCGGGACTGAGCTGTGCATTCTATCTGGCAGAAAAAGGATACAAACCGGTAGTCTTTGAGAAGAACCAGAAACCGGGTGGAATGCTGCGGTATGGAATTCCTTCTTTTAAACTGGAGAAAGATGTCATTGATGCAGAGATTGACGTCATGAGACAGATGGGAGTAGAGATCCGGTGTGGTGTGGAAGTCGGCAAAGACATTACATTAGAGGAACTTCGCAAAGAAGGATATAAAGCATTTTATATTGCAATCGGCTGTCAGGGCGGAAGATTACCGGGAATCCCGGGAGAGGAAGCAGAAGGAACAATGCCGGCAGTAGAACTGCTTAAGAAGGTCAGTGAAGACGAAAAGTACCAGATCTCCGGAAATGTAGTTGTCATCGGAGGCGGAAATGTTGCAATCGATGTGGCAAGAACCAGTACACGATGCGGTGCGGATTCTGTCCAGATGTACTGTCTGGAAAGCCGTGAAAAGATGCCGGCATCACTGGATGAGATTGAAGAGGCTGAGGAAGAAGACATTCAGATCCATTGTGGATGGGGTCCAAAAGAAGTCCTTGTAAAAGATGGAAAAGTAGCCGGAATCCTTATGAAAAAATGCGTATCTGTATTTGATGAGAATGGACGCTTTGCACCGGTTTATGATGAAGAAAATGTAAGAGAAGTTCCGTGTGAGCATGTATATTTCAGTGTCGGACAGAGCATTTCATGGGGAAATCTTCTGAAGGATTCGAAGGTGGAACTGGGACGCGGTAATGGAGCAGTAGCAGATTCACTTACATATCAGACTGCAGAACCGGATATTTTCGTCGGCGGTGATGTATACACCGGACCGAAATTTGCGATTGATGCGATTGCAGCCGGAAAAGAAGGAGCTGTGTCGATTCATCGTTTCGTACAGCCGGACAGCAGTCTTACAATCGGCAGAAACCGCCGCAAATTCGTGGAACTTGATAAAGAGAACCTGGATATCTCTGAATATGACAATGGCGCCAGACAGGTTCCGGGAATGGATAAGACAATGGACGCGAAGCATTCGTTCAGGGATGCGCATCTGACATTTACCGAAGAACAGGTGAAAGCAGAGACGGCGAGATGTCTTGGCTGTGGGGCTTCCGTTGTGGATGAGAATAAATGTATCGGCTGTGGCGTCTGTACAACGAAGTGTGAATTTGATGCGATTCATCTGTTCCGGGAGAATCCGGACTGCAGCAGGATGGTGAAGTCGGAAGATAAGATGAAGGCGATATTACCATATGCGGCAAAACGGGCCATTAAGATCAAATTTGGCAGGAAAGAGAAGTAGACGGTTATGCATGAACTTGGAATCGTATTTCATATCATTGATAGTCTGGAGAAAATTGCGGATGAGAATCAGCTGAGTGAGATCGCAAGTGTAACACTGGAGGTCGGCGAAGTATCAGGAGTCGTGGATTCTTATCTGAAGAACTGCTGGCAATGGGCAGCAGGGAAGCACGAGTTTATAAAGGATGCGGAACTGATCACGCTTGAGATACCGGCAGTGACTTATTGTGAAGACTGTCAGAAAACTTATGGTACAGTGGAGCATGGACGGATCTGTCCGTTCTGTTCCAGTGAACATACATATTTGCTCACGGGGAATGAATTTAATATCAAAGAAATAGAAGCCTGCTGAGTGAAAGAAAAGAAAAAGGGGGAAATGAGTTATGTTATTTCAGATTTACGGAGACGGTGCCGGATGGCAGCTGTTGGGATGGCTGTTGGTATTTGCGGGACTTGTACTTGCGAATGAATTTGCAAGAAGGAGTAAGACGGGAGGAATTCTCTGTTTCCTTGTACTTCCGGCAATTCTGACAGTGTACTTTATCGCAATTTATGTGTGTGCGGCAGCCGGAATGGACTGGGCACTGAATAATCCGACATATGTACATATGACGAGCTGGTTCCATTATGCCAAATTGTATGCGGCAACGGCTGGATGTATTGGCTTTATGATGTTAAAATACAAATGGGGTATCGGTAAAAAAGACTGGTTCAAGGTATTCCCGTTTGTAATTGTTGCGATCAATATTCTGATCGCCGTTGTCAGCGATTTTGAGTCCGGTGTACGCGGAGCAATGGCACTTGCCGAGTACGGAGACCGCTGGTGGTTATCTTCCGAAAATGTATGGTTATACGGCGGCTGGTGGAACTGGGTCAATGGTATTGCCGGAATTTTAAATATTTTCTGTATGACAGGATGGTGGGGAATCTACTCTTACAAAGATAAGAAAGATATGCTCTGGCCGGACATGACATGGTGCTTTATCATTGCGTATGACCTCTGGAATTTTGAGTATACCTATAATAACCTGACAACACATACATGGTATTGCGGACTTGCACTTCTGCTTGCACCGACATTTGCCAATGCACTTTGGAATAAAGGTGGATGGATCCAGAACCGTGCCAATACACTTGCACTCTGGTGTATGTTCGCACAGGTATTCCCGTTATTCCAGGATGCAAGCCGGTTCTCTGTGATTCCGGTATTGTATGCAGACGGAGTGATGGACAGTGCGGTACGTCCGACAGCAGCGAATCCGACGATGCAGGGAGTGGTAGCAATCATTGCACTGGTTGCAAATGTACTCTGTCTTGCATTTATTATCAAGCGGGCGAAAGAGCAGAAAAAGAATCCGTATAAGAATGAAATATTTACAGATCAGAAAGATTATCAGATTGCAATGGCAAGAGCCGAGTAGAATTTAAGCAGAACTTAAGCAGAATCTAAGCTGGTCGGAAAGAAGAGGACAGCAGATGGAATTTCAGAAAATCAGTTCACCGTCACTTAGGGAACTCTTTGTGGAGCAGGTGCAGCATATGATCTTATCAGGGAAATTGAAGATAGGTGAAAAATTACCGCCGGAACGGCAGCTGGCAGAAGAAATGCAGGTCAGCCGGGCAGTAGTAAATGGCGGTATCACAGATCTTCAACGAATGGGATTCCTGCTCGTGAAACCGCGAAGTGGGACATATGTGGCAGATTACCGGAGAACGGGAACGATTGAAACGCTGCTGTCCATTATGAAATATAATGGAGGGAACCTCCGCAATGATGAGATCCGGTCAATCTTCGAAGTGAGGATTGCACTGGATACGCTGGTCGTGAGGCTTTGTCTGCCGACGATCAGTGAGGAAGAGACAGAACTTCTGTATCAGAAAGTATGTGGGATAAAAGAAGCGCAGAAGACATCGGAAGCCATACAGGCGGCTTTTGAATTCCAGCATGAGTTCGCGCTGATGTCTGGCAATACACTGGTTCCGCTGATCGTGCAGTCATTCAAGACGCCGATATTTGCCATGTGGGAACGGTATTGTAATTTATATGGCATAGAAGCTTTGTATCAGAGCAATTATAAGATGTGGACTTATATCCGGGATAAAGATGTGGAAGGTGCTGTGGAGTGGATCGAGGATTCTATGAAAAACTGCATTGAAGGAGATCAGCAGATCTATTACGAATAAAAAAAGAAGAACTGTGATAATAGTGAGGAGTCTTGGGACAGCCTTTGCTATTGTCACAGTTTTTATTTTATACGAAAGTGAACAAATGTTCGAAAAATGCTTGCGATAAGGAACGTATGTTTGTATAATGGAACTATGAATACAGAAATAAGAAACAGTAATTATACAACACAGGAAAAGCTGCAGATTCTTGCTGATGCAGCGAAATACGATGTAGCATGTACGTCAAGCGGTTCCAGCCGGCGGGGGAAGAAAGGAGAGCTCGGCAATGCAGAGGCATGCGGCATCTGTCACAGTTTCGCGGCGGACGGAAGATGTATTTCTCTGTTAAAGATCTTAATGACGAATCATTGTGCCTATGATTGTAAATACTGTATCAATCGTGCAAGTAACGATGTAAAACGGGCGACATTTACACCGGAAGAGATCTGTGAGCTGACGGTGGAATTTTATAAGCGGAATTATATAGAAGGTCTGTTTTTAAGCTCAGGAGTCTTGAAAAATCCGACCTATACGATGGAGAAGATGTGTGAGACGCTTTTGCTTCTGCGTACGAAATATCATTTTAACGGTTACATCCATGTGAAGACGATTCCGGGAGCATCGGATGAATTGCTTGCGGCTGCAGGGTATCTTGCCGACCGCATCAGTGTGAACCTGGAACTTCCGACAGAAGAAGGACTGCGGACGCTTGCGCCGAATAAGACGATGCAGACAATTCTGAATCCGATGGGAAAGGTGCAGAATACGATTGCCGCGCACCGGATGGCAATTGGAAAGTCAGCGTATATGGAGAGAAGCCGTGGGAACCAGCTGTTGAATAACGGTATTTTCTCAGAAGATTCTAAAAAGTACTTCAGGAAAAGTCTGGAAGAGAAAGAAAAAGCGGCAAGACTGGAACAGGGGAAGACCATGAATCTGGCTTCTTCAAAAGGAATGAAGACGCTGGATGATCTTCTGACATGGGACAATGCATATCAACTGGCACCGCATGATATGACTAATTTGAAACGAAGCTTTGCGCCGGCCGGACAGAGTACGCAGATGATCATCGGTGCGACAGGAGAGAGTGACTATACATTATTGCAGACGACACAGCAGTTGTATCAGGGATTTGATCTGAAGCGTGTGTTTTATTCGGCATATATTCCACTCAATGAAGATGCTGCTCTGCCGGAACCGGGGACACCTACACCTCTGTTACGGGAACACCGGCTGTATCAGGCAGACTGGCTGCTACGGTTTTACGGATTCCAGGCGGGAGAACTATTATCAGAAGAAAAGCCGAATTTCAATGAACTGATCGATCCGAAGTGTGACTGGGCATTGCGCCATCTCGAGCAGTTTCCGGTGGAAGTGGAGACGGCGAGCTATGCAAGATTGCTCCGGGTACCGGGGATCGGGCCGAAATCTGCCAGCCGGATCACTCATGCAAGACGGTATGGAAGACTGGATTTTATGAGCTTAAAGAAGATGGGTGTGGTGTTGAAGCGTGCGCATTACTTCATTACCTGCGGAGGAAAACAGATGTATCGTACACCGATCGAAGAAGCGTATATTACGAGACAGCTGGTCAGTGTAGATAAGAAGGATGTATGGAAGGTTGAACATGCGAATGAGACCTATACACAGATGACACTGGCGGATTTTGGAATCAATTAGAGATTAGAGATGGGCGGAGGGTGAAGGATGAAGATATATACTTGCCGGGACCGGCTGGAGGATATTATGACCTGCATCTATGATGCCTGGTCAGAAGCACTTCGGATCGGTCATGATCAGATACAATTGAAGAAAGAACCGATACTACAACAGACGATGTTCGATGAATATGTCCATGTAGAGGTAGACGCAGTGAAAGCAGAAAAAGTCATCCGCTCTATTCGGAGAGATATATCTGATGAAGCGTATCTGGATGTATATTATGCGACGCTTTCTATTGAAGAAGATGCATTGCAGGCAATCTATAATTTTCTGCGGGTCGGATTTGCAGCAGGAAGCCAGGTTCTTGCACAGTATTCGAATCCGTATGTGATGCGTATATTGGAGCTTCGCCGCAATGTTGGTAATGAAAGCCATCATTTTAACGAATTTGCGCGATTCCAGTCTTTGGATAAGAAAGTCTATGTCAGCCATCTGGAACCGAAAAGTGATGTGATCATGCTGGTTGGCAGACATTTCGCAGACCGGATGCCGTCGGAACACTGGATGATCATCGATGATAACCGGAAGACGGCCTGTGTGCATCCAAAAGACGGAACGAACTATCTGCGTTATCTGACAGATGAGGAATTTGCTTCACTTCGTAAGACCGAAGAATATGAAGATGAATACACGGATATGTGGAAGACATTTTTCCATGCAGTTGCGATCAAAGAGAGGGAGAATTATGTATGTCAGCGGAATTTATTCCCAATCTGGAAGAGAAAACATGTGGTAGAATTCAAATAGGAATTCAAAACAGCAGGCAGTTGTAAATAGCTGACCGTAAAGGAAGTCAGGCATTACTATGCGTTTGAAAATAGTTTCTGTGGCAGGCTTTGTAGAAGAAATTGGATAATATGCACAAAAAAACAAAGAAATGATTATGAATTATGTTTAAACATACTCTTGCGCTTTAATGCGAAAAAGAGTAAAACATTAAGTAAGTTAAAAAAGTAAATAAGAAATGCAATGAAAGGGACACGTCACAGATATGATCCGGATTTTCAGAGAGCCGCCAGATGGTGCGAAGCGGCAGAAGGTAATTTGTGATATCACCCGGGAGCATCCCGCCGAAATATGTGTGGAAAGTTGCTGATTTTGTATCAGATGAAGCTGGAACATACAGGTGAACAGATAAAGTAAGCAGGGACGTCATCTTCACGTTACAGAAGAGACTGTTTGAACATGACAGTGTTGAGTGGTTGCAGGTAGTGATAACTGCAGTAATACAAAGTGGTACCACGGAAGAATATTCCGCCTTTGTTATCCGAATGGATAATAGAGGCGTTTTTTTATATATTTTTTAACGCTAAAAATGCTAAAGAGAAAGAAGAGGATAGTTTTATGAGTGGAATATTAATGATGATAATTGCCATTGTTGTTCTCGGGGGAGCATATCTCCTGTATGGTCGTTATCTCCAGAACAAATGGGGCATTGACCCGAACGCCAAGACTCCGGCATATGAGATGGAAGACGGAGTTGACTATGTACCGGCTGATACGAACGTCGTATTTGGTCACCAGTTTGCATCGATCGCAGGTGCAGGCCCGATTAACGGACCAATCCAGGCAGCAATCTTCGGATGGCTTCCGGTACTTTTATGGATCTTAATCGGTGGTGTATTCTTTGGAGCCGTTCAGGATTTCGCATCTATGTATGCATCTGTTAAGAACAAAGGACGTACAATCGGATATATCATCGAAGAATATATCGGAAAATTAGGTAAGAAATTATTCCTGTTATTCTGCTGGCTGTTCTGCATCCTTGTAGTTGCAGCATTCGCAGACGTTGTAGCCGGAACATTTAACGGATTCTCCGTAGATGATGCCGGAAAAGTTACAAAGGTAGTAGCCAATGGTGCAGTTGCAACGACTTCTATGTTATTCATCTTAGAAGCAGTTGGACTTGGAATGTTCTTAAAATATACAAAGTTCAATAAATGGATCAATACAGCAGTTGCAATTGTATTATTAGTAGTTGCAATCGCGCTGGGAATGAATTTCCCAATGTATGTAGGAATTGACGCATGGCACATCATCATCTTCGTATATATCATGATTGCCAGTGTTGCTCCTGTATGGGCACTGCTTCAGCCTCGTGATTACCTGAACAGTTACCTTCTGATCTTCATGATCGTAGGTGCGGTTGTAGGTGTATTCGTAGCAAACCCATCATGTAACCTTCAGGCATTCACAAGCTTTAATGTAGACGGACAGTATATGTTCCCAATCTTATTCGTAACGATCGCATGTGGTGCGGTTTCCGGATTCCATTCACTGGTATCTTCCGGTACAGCTTCCAAACAGATCAAGAATGAGAAGAACATGCTTCCTGTATCATTCGGAGCAATGTTGATGGAAAGTATGCTTGCAGTTATCGCACTGATCGCAGTTGCATCTTTTGCAAAAGGAGAAGCAGCAGCACAGGGACTGACAACACAGCCACAGATCTTCGCTGGAGCGATCGCAAACTTCCTGTCAGTAATCGGACTGCCGCATACACTTGTATTTACACTGATCAACCTGGCAGTATCCGCATTTGCACTGACATCTCTGGACTCTGTAGCCAGAGTCGGACGTCTGTCATTCCAGGAATTCTTTATTGATGACGACACAGATATGGATAACCTTAGTCCATTCTTAAAAGTAGTAACAAATAAATACTTCGCAACAATTATTACACTGGTACTTGCATACTTCCTGACAAAAGTCGGATATGCAGAGATCTGGCCTCTGTTCGGTTCAGCCAACCAGCTGTTATCCGTACTGGCATTGGTAGCATGTGCAGTATTCCTTAAGAAGACAAAACGTCAGGGATTCATGCTCTGGGGACCAATGGTATTCATGATGGCAGTTACATTTACAGCACTTAGCATGACAATCGTAAAACTGACAAAAGCATTCATGACAACAGGTCTGGACTTTGGAACTACATTACAGCTGATCTTCGCTGTACTGCTTCTGATCCTTGGTGTGCTGGTTGCAATTCAGGGAGTGAAGAAACTGCTTGAGAAAGATGATAAAAAAGCAACAGCTTAATTTTTGATTTAGTTACAATAGGAGAAAAACTGTGATAATAGTGGGAAAGCTATTATCGCAGTTTTTTTGTTGTCATGCGTTCGGAAAAGACTGCCAATTGTCAAAGGATCCGTAATGAACTGCCAATGGCAGGTTATGTGGGGACATGTTTTGTAGATTTGACGTAAAAAAAGATTATTTTCTATATGGGTTATAGTATAATAAAAAATAAAAATTGCTTGTTATAAAGCATATTAAGAAATGTATAAATTGAAAGGGGAATAACTCAATGAGTCAGAACTTAAAAGTACTAATGCTAAACGGAAGCCCACGGGCCAACGGCAATACATCTGTTGCATTAAAAGAGATGGAACAGGTATTCAAAGATAACGGAATCGACACGGAGATCGTACAGGTTGGAAACAAAGACATCCGCGGCTGCATCGCCTGCGGATCCTGCTATGAAAAAGGCAAATGTGTATTCAACGATATGGTAAATGAACTGGCACCGAAGTTCGAAGAAGCCGATGGACTGGTAGTGGCAAGTCCGGTATATTATGCATCGGCGAATGCGACGCTGATCGCCTGTCTTGACCGCTTATTCTACAGCAGTCATTTTGACAAGACGATGAAAGTCGGAGCAAGTGTGGTGTGTGCGAGACGTGGCGGATGTTCGGCTACATTTGATGAACTGAATAAGTATTTTACAATCTCCGGAATGCCGGTTGCATCGAGCCAGTACTGGAACAGCATTCACGGACGTATGCCGGGAGAGGCAGAGCAGGACGGAGAAGGAAAGCAGACGATGCGTGCGCTGGCAAGAAACATGGCATTTCTTATGAAGAGCATTGCGCTTGGAAAAGAACAGTTCGGATTACCGGAGCAGGAAGAAAGAATCGCAACACATTTTATACGGTAATGGAATTGGAGAAAAGAAAATGTCAGATACACATAGTTTAGAAAGATTTGAATTTAGAAATATAAAACAGGATGAGGCCGAAGAAGCGGCAGAGATTGAAAGAATCTGCTTTCCGCCCAATGAAGCCTGTTCAGAGCAGCATATGAAAGACCGTGTCGCCGAGATCGCGGATTTATTTCTGGTAGCAATTGACAAAGAAAATGGGAAGATGGCAGGATTTTTAAATGGACTTGCAACCGATGAGGAGATATTAAAGGATGAGTTCTTTACAGATGCAAGTCTTCATAATCCGGAAGGAAAGAACATCATGCTGTTAGGTCTGGATGTACTGCCGGAATACCGCGGACAGGGACTTGCAAGAGAACTCGTACGCCGCTATCTTGCAAGAGAATGGGCAAAGGGAAGACAAGAGATTATCTTGACCTGTCTGGAATCGAAGGTTGCGATGTATGAGAAATTTGGATTTAGAGATAAAGGAATCGCGCAGTCAACCTGGGGCGGGGAAGAATGGCATGAGATGAGTGTAAGGAATCAGAACTAGAACACTGGAAGAAAATGTATCAGCAAGAAAAGAAATAAACAAGAATTCAGGAGGTATAGCGTGAGCAAAATAGTAAATATAAATTCCACATCAACAAAAGAAGAACAGTTAAAAGATCTGGTAACATCCATCCGGCAAGTAAAAGATTCCCTGGTAAATATACTGGATGCATACGAAGAATCCGGTGAAACAGATAAAGCAGACACCCTGACGGAAGCGTTGGATGCACTGGAAGATGCATATGATGCGGTCAATGATGTACTGTTAGATGACTGATAAAATAGTAAAAAATAGTCTGGAATCAATCATCTGGAATCGGAAAGGAATCCCTGAAATCACAGCAAAATGACAAGTAACTGTGATTTCAGGGATTTTTTGTCATGTGTTCATAAGAAACTTCAATCAGCAGTTTCAACAAAAATCCCATGCCTTTTACAATAAATCACCCCCGGATTCTTGACGACTTCACCAAAAAAATGTAAATATAGAAAACGTCGTTGACAATAAGCACCAAGACGGATAGAATGAACTCAATAAGAAATAATACAAGTTGTACTATCAAGATGTATCTAATGCGCGAGACGTAAAAAACATTGTAAAAATTAAGATATTAGACAATAAGTAATCAGACATCATACAACTAGATATTATGCAACCCGATAGTATATAAGGAGGAAACAGACAAATGGAATTAAGAGACAAGATCGCAGGAGCATTATACGGAATGGCTTTAGGTGATGCGATGGGCATGCCAGCAGAGTTGTGGGGACGTGAAAGAGCGAGAAAGTTCTTCGGAGGAAAGATCACAGGATTCATCGACGGACCAAAAGAAAATGACGTGGCATTTAACTATGACAAAGCGCAGTTTACAGATGACACCGGCCAGGCACTGGTGCTTCTGGATTCGTTAAAAGCAACCGATTATAAACCAGATGCAGCAGATATCGCAAGACGTATGTTAGAGTGGGCAGAGAAGGAAAATGCATTTGAAAATAACATTCTCGGACCGACGTCGAAAGTAGCACTGGCGAATTTCCGCGATGGTGTAGATGCCAGTGCGATTACAAACAAAGCGTTATCCAATGGAAGTTCTATGAGAATCGCACCAATCGGATGTTTATTTACACCGGATCAGAGAACAGAACTGATCGATTATGTTTATGGCGTATCTCAGGCAACACATACGAGTGATGTGACGATTGCCGGAGCAGCCATGATCGCAGAAGGTGTGGCATCTGCGATCGTAAATGATGATTTTGAACAGGTATTGAGTGATATCCTTTCGGTAGAAGAAGCAGGATATGAAAAAGGATGTGAGACATTTAGTCCAAGACTTGCGGAACGCGTAAAGATCGGTGTACAGATCGCAAAAGAATATGTAGACGATGCAGATGCATTTTCAAAGAAAATCTACGACGTAATTGGTTCCGGTGTGGGAATCATTGAATCCGTTCCGGCGGCAATTTCCATTGCATACTATACACAGGATCCGAATGCATGCTGCCTGATGTGTGCGAACCTTGGCGGAGACACTGACACCATTGGAGCGATGGCAACTGCAATCTGCGGAGCATTTACCGGATACGCTAAGATCAATCCGGAATACACAGAACTTTTAAGAGTACAGAATCCGGAGACGGATTTTGATGAATATATCAACATTCTTGAAAAGGGAAGGGAGCTGGCAGGATGCGGACGTTAGTAGTCGGTGCGGCAATCGTCGATCTGATGATGAAGATCGACCGGCTTCCGAAGAGCGGGGAAGATATTCCGTGCAAAGAGACGAAGACGGTAGTCGGCGGCTGTGCCTATAATGTGGCAAATACTTTGCGGAACCTGCACTGTGAACATGATCTGTGTGTACCTGTCGGAACCGGATCATTTGCAGATATCATCCGCAGGGGAATGAAAGAAAAAGGATATGAACCTGTGATCGAAGAGCCGGGTGAGGACAACGGATACTGCTTAAGCCTTGTGGAAGCGGATGGTGAGCGGACATTCATTACCGTTCAGGGAGCAGAATGCCATTTCAAAAGAGAATGGTTCGAGCAGATTGATATGTCTAAATATCAGAACATTTACATTGCAGGGTATCAGGTATGCGGAAATAGTGGTATGATTATCTCCGACTGGTTACAGAATATACCGGATGTAAATGAAAAACAGATCTTTTTCGCACCGGGACCGATGATAACAGAGATTGAAGCGGAGACGATGGAAAAGATCCTGGCATTAAAGCCGGTACTTCACATTAATGAGGCTGAAGCAAAGAATTATACAGGACAGGAAAATGTAGAAGACGCGGTAAAATCCATTTTCGCAAAAAGCAGGAACACGGTATTCGTCACACTTGGGGGAGACGGAACGATGTTCTATGATGGAAATGCGATACAGAAAGTGGCATCATTCAAGACGGAAGTCGTAGATACGGTTGGCGCAGGCGACAGTCATATCGGCGCAGTGATCGCGGGACTTTCCAAAGGGATGGAAGTAAAAGCGGCAGTAAGACTTGCCAATCATGTGGCGGCAGCGGTCGTAGGTACATCCGGACCGGTTATAGATTACGAGGAATTTCAAAAGATTTCGGAGGAATGGGAAAATGAATAAAATCAAGAACTTTTTTGCAGATTGGAGCTGGAAAGAAAAAGCATGGCTGGCATTCGTACTGATCGTACAGACGGTTGCATGGGGCATTCAGAAGGAAAGTGCATTCATGCTGATCATGACACTGACAAGCAGCCTGAACCTGGTACTGGGAGCGAAAGGTAAGGTGGCAGGTCTGTACTTTGCAATCATCAACAGTGCATTGTATGCGATCAATTGTATGGGAATCCCGCTGTACGGCGAGGTTATGTACAACCTGATCTACTCGATCCCGGTAAGTGCGATCGCAATCTTTACATGGAAGAAGAACATGACCAAGGGCGGCGAGGTTAAATTCCGCACCATGACACCAAAGATCATGGTCACAACAGCAGTGGTAACGCTTGCCGGTGTCCTGGGCTACATGCAGGTCCTGAAATGGATGGGCGGCAACCTTCCATTCATGGATTCCCTGACAACAGTAGTATCTGTCGTTGCAAGCTTCCTGTATCTGCTTCGTTTCTCAGAGCAGTGGGCGATGTGGGCAATCGTAAATGCATTGTCGATCGTGATGTGGATCATGGTATTTATGCAGGGTGATTCATCCGCACTTCTGATCATCATCATGAAGTCGATCAACTTCATCAACTCTACATACGGTTTCCTGAACTGGAGAAAGATTGCGAAGGAAAACGCACAGTAAATGTATCGTAAGAGATAAGAAAAATATACATGCAAAAGAGATTCTATGTTAAAATAGACAATAGGATCGTCATAGCAACCATGGATTTCAAGAAAATATGAGATCCATGGTTGTTTTGGGTATAATCGTGGAACACAGGTGGAATTCAACATGACCAAATACGAAGCAATAAAAAAAGAAATAAAAGAACAGATTGAGGAAAATACATTAAAACCGAATCAGGTAATCGCATCAGAAAATGAGATGTGCAGGCATTATGGTGTCAGCCGTGTGACGGTACGGAAAGCAATCGATGAACTGTGTGCAGAAGGAATTCTCTACCGGATCAAAGGAAAAGGCTGCTTCGTCAGAGAATTGAAAGATCAGAAACGTTCACACATTTACAGTTTCACGGAAGCTGTAAAGAACGAAGGAAAGACGCCTTCGAAAAAGCAATTATCATTAAAAAAGAAGAATGCAGATGTATATCTGGCAGAAAAACTTCAGATCACCGAGGGGGATGAAGTATACGAGATCCGGAGCCTGTATTATGCGGATGGGATTCCATATAGTCTGAATACGGCGGTACTGCCGGCAGAGCGTTTCCCGAAGCTGGATTTCTTTGATTTTAATAACCGTTCATTATACGAAGTCCTGAGTTCATTCTTCCATACGGAAATGTACCGGGTGCGCCAGACACTGGAAGCGGTTACGGCAGAGAAAGAGATCGCGCAGATGCTGGAACGGCAAGAAAGCCAGCCGTTGTTGAAGATCAAAGCAGTGTCATATAGTCTGGAAGAGAATCGCGAGATTCCGGTGGAGTATTATGAAGCGTATATTCTGACAGAGATACAGAATTATTATGTGGAGAAATTCACGGTATAAGAAATTGAAAGATACGAGAACAACGTGTAAAAAATCTATGGTATAAAAACAGGCTAAAATACATGAGTATGTTAGATATGAGAATAAGAAAATAGAAAAATAAAGGATGACACACAATGAAGTATATCAAGAGACTGCTATTAATCGTCATGATCGTATTAATAGCAGTAGTTTTGCATATCAGTATAAAAGAGGATATAGATCCAGGTAAAGCATTTTCTGAAAATGTACAGGGGCAGGAGGGAACCTGGTCTGTAGATCATAAAAATGGAGAACTGGAAGCAGCGTACCGGTATAAGATTCCGGCAGAAGATGGAAGAGAATGGGTACTGCAATTGCAAAGTCACTGGTCAGCGTATGATATATCGGTAGATGGCGAGAATATCTATCATATAGACAGTGACAGAAAAGGTGCAATTCATTTATTCAAGATACCGGCGGGAAAGAATCTGGTTATCCGTTTCCGGAATGTGGATGAACATTCGAAAAATGCAGTCATGCAGTCGAAGATGTATCTGGGCGACAGTGAGAATGTCTATACATCTATCCTCCGAAAGAATCTGTATGCGGTAATTTTTATGGTATTGTCCGTGATCGTCGGCGTGATAAGTCTGTGGGCAGGTATTTATATGAAAAAGGTGTGGGCGAAGGATACCTGTAAAAGTCTGAGGAGTCTGGGAATCTACATTATTTGTGCGGGGAGCTGGATTTTAACAGATTCTAAGATATTTTTACTGATCACACAGAAGACCGGAATGATTGAGCAGATTTCGTTTCTGTGCTTTTTCTTCCTGTCGGTTCCGCTGCTGGAGTTTACAAAGAAGATCATGCCGCAGAAAGAGCGGATGTTGTTCATTCTTCAGAATCTGTTCCTTATGATGGAATGCATATATGTTGTTAACTATATCGGACAGTTTGTTTCGGTTACGATTCTGATCGTGGCAGAGCATCTGTTAATGGCGGTTACGATCATCCTGATCCTTTACGGTGGATTTATGGAACTGAGACAGAGGAAAGATAAGAAATTAATACGGGTGCTGGCCGGTTATATTATATTTAGTGTGTTCAGTGTGCTGGCATTTGTATTCTTTTATAAGAATCATTCCTATGGATATTCATTGTGTTATGTGACAGGAATTTTGGGATTCATAGTATGCCTGGGTGATGCAGCATGTATCGGAATTTACGAGCAGATGGAAGAGAATGCGAATGCGGCATTGTATGCGAAGATGGCATATCTTGATATGATGACCGGGCTTGGGAACAGAGCTGCATTCCTTATGGAGAAGGAAGAGAAGGAAAGTCATGACGGACCGGCCGCATATATTATGATCGATGCGAACAATCTGAAAAAGATCAATGACGGTCAGGGACATCAAAAAGGAGATGAACTGCTCCTTGAGATTGCGGGTGCAATCAGGCACGCGGCAGCGGGTGCGGGCAGTTGTTACCGGATTGGCGGGGATGAATTTGTCGTAAGTCTGTTTGACAAGACCTGTGCGGAAGTGAAAGCATATGTACAGGCACTGCAGAGAGAAATTGACCGTGCGGACAGGCAGTGTGATATAGAGATATCGGCGGCGATCGGATATGCATGGACGGATGACAGGGAAAAGAAGCTGGATGAGCTGCTGGATGAAGCGGATAAAGCAATGTATGAGAAGAAAGAGAAGATGAAGCAGAAACGGTGAATATAGAAAAAAAAGATATAGAAACGACGAAAAACTGGTGCCGGGATTTACTCCACACCAGTTTTTCTATACTTGGAAACTCCTATTCCTCGAGCGAGTTGATCCGCTTACCTTTTACAGCTCCTTTGCTGTATTTTCTCACCGCATAGCGGAGAGCATCAATATTTTCAAGAGGAGTTCCTCTTGGGACCTGACAGCCGGGCATGACGATATAACCGCAGGGACTGTCCGAACCATAGTAGATGACCTGCCGGGTGGCTTCGATGACATCATCAATGGATCCGTTCATCATGACATCGACAGGTGCGATATTTCCGCCAAGGAGCATGCGGTCGCCGACCAGGTTCTTGATCTCTTCCAGATTCTCGCAATTATCCAGACTGAAGTTGTTGAATCCGATATCGGCCAGATCCGGAAGGATTTTCTTGCTGTGTCCGCAGATATGTAACGAAGGAACCTGATGTGTAATTTCCATAATTCCGTCAAATAATTTCTTCATGTACGGGTAGGAGAATTCCCGGTAGTACTTATAACCAAGGATATCCGTCGTTGTAGCCGGATCTGCAATGGAAATGGAGGTGATTCCAAACGTTTCATGGAGTGTTTTTACCCACTTTAAATTGCATGTAACACAGAAATCAAGCAGCCGGTGCAGATGTTCCGGATCACGTACCATATCTCGTAAGACGAGTTCAATACGCCTTATGGAGATCGCGGTCGACATAGGACCTGCCACACCGCCGAAAGCGGGCATATCAGGAAAATGATCCATCAAGCGTTTCATCAGGTCTAATTTGTTTAACAGAATTGTATTTTTTTCCACTTCAAATTCTTCCAGTGCATCGAGCTGGTCATAATCTTTCAAAATATGCTCAACAACCAGATCTTCTGAATTTTCCGGATATTTTAATTTGGATCCCAGTGCTTCGGAAAGTCCTCGTAAACCAAGGCCTCCACTGATTCCGGTCTCACCGTACAGATCCCGTTTGCGTTCCAGAAGTGCACACATTGATTCGAAGGAATGGCGGAGATTTTCTGTAGTAAAGCCCCAGATATAAGCCAGTGCCTCATGAGAAAGCAGACTGTATGGGAGACAGTCTACTTCTTTTCCCTGCATATATAACATTGCACGTTCCTGCGGATCCATTTCCGGGCCGAGTTTTTTTATATTTTCATATAGTTCTGTTTTTGTCATTTGTGTAACTCCTTACAGCCGTTTTATTCTATTGTACATCATATTATTAATAAATACTTATAGTTTTTATGAATATGACTAATAGATATATCAGGATAATCGATTAGACAGGATGTCGAAAGTAATTTATGATTAGAATGATTATTTGTTAAATAATAACAAAACGGAGGAGAAAGAAATGAAAAAGAAACTTATCAGTATTCTTTTGGCAACAGCGATGGTAGCTTCCTGTGTTGCCTGCGGTAAGTCTGACGATTCTAAGAAGTCAGATAGTACTGAGAAAAAAGCTTCCAGTGAGCAGACATTGGTATTCAATCTTGGAAGCCAGCCAAGCAGTTACAATCCGGATGCAAGTCTGGATGATTCCACAACAATGATGTCACAGAATGTGTTCAGTGGACTGCTTACAATGAACAATAATGAAGAGATCATTCCGGATCTTGCAGAAAGCTGGGATGTATCAGACGATGGACTTACTTACACATTCAAATTACACAAAGGTGTAAAGTGGCATGATGGGGAAGACTTTACATCAGCAGACGTAAAATTCACCTATGAAAAGATTATGGAATCAGAAGGATTCCTCGCATCAGCATTATCAGCAGTTGATTCAATGGAATGCCCGGATGATAACACATTTGTTATTAAGATCAAAGAAGCAAATGCAGCATTTGTCTCAAATCTTGCATGGTATGGAAGTGCTATTCTTCCACAGCATTTATATGATACAGATGAGGACTGGACAAAGGTAGAAGCCGCAACAAGCAAACCGATCGGAACAGGTCCTTTCAAATTTGTAGAATCTAAAGATGGCTCAAGCATTACTCTTGAGAAAAATGAAGACTACTTTGGCGGAGAACCAAAGCTTGATAAGGTTGTATATACAATCGTGCAGGATTCTGACACAGCATATGAATCATTCATGAACGGAGAAATTGATTATCTCCAGAATGTACCATCTTCACATGTAAAAGAATTACAGGATAATTCAGATTACAATGTAGGATGCCTTTCAGCAGGACGCCGTTATCAGATGTGCTTTAACATGAAAGGAAATGATACAGGAAAACTTGCAGTCCGTCAGGCAATTGCAAAAGGAATTAACAGAGAAGAGATTTCCAAAAAAGGAACAGCCGGATTACAGGAAGTTGCTTATGGATTCTATCCTCCATTCTTAGAGTGGGCATATAATGACAAAGCCGATATCGGTGATACCGATGTAGACGGAGCAGTGAAATTATTAGAAGACGCCGGATATACAAAAGATGCAGATGGATATTACTTACATCTGAATCTGGAAGTATTCAACTATGGAAATTATGAAGATTGCGCGAAAGTCATCAAGTCCCAGTTAAAAGAGATCGGTATCGATGTTACAGTGAATCCACTGGAAGAAGGAGCATGGGGAGAAAAAGTTTCCAGCGGAGACTATGATCTGTGTATGCTTGCAGGATTCCAGGGACCGGATCCGGACAATCTTTCTACTCGTGTAGGAACAGACGGAGCTATGAACGTTTCTGCATATTCAAACACAAAAGTGGATGAATTATTAACACAGGCAAGAAGCCTGACAGATCAGGATGAACGTGGAAAACTTTACAAAGAAGTTCAGCAGATCTTATCTGAGGATCTTCCACTTGTTCCGCTTGTAGAATATGCCGGATACTATGCTGCACCATCTAACATCAGTGGAATTCCATTCATTGATACAGATGTTAATGATATTGCTCCATATAATTTCTGTAAAGTAGAAATGAAATAATACAATTTGAACTGAGAAACAGCATAAAGTATACAGGGAGTATATAGTTTTATATACTCCCTGTTTTTGAAAGGAATAAAACATTGAAAAAATTTATTCTAAAGCGCATATATACAGCCTTTATTGTTGTATTGGTCGTTGTGGCTTTGAATTTCTTTATTATAAAGTTAGCCCCGGGTGATCCTGTGAATATCATGGCAGGATTTGATAATCCAAATGAAGAGTTTAAAATGGCGGTCCGTGCAAAATATAATCTGGATAAACCGCTGATCACACAATTTTTCACATATATTTATCGTCTGGTGCAGGGGGATCTGGGTGAGTCCTATTACTCAAGCCGGCCGGTAACAGAATTACTGGCAGAGAGAATGGGTGCGTCTTTGTTACTTTCAGGAACCAGTGCGGTTCTTGCTTTTATTATCGGAACAGTTCTGGGCCTGACCGCAGGGAAAAAAGAGGACAGTGTGCAGGATAAAGTACTTTCGGCCGGAACATATGTGGCAAATGCAATGCCGTCGTTCTGGCTTGGACTGATGCTGATCTTTGTATTTGCGTCCCGTCTTGGATGGCTTCCGACACAGGGAATGTACAGTCTGCGTGAAAATTATACAGGGGTAGCAAGATACATAGATCTTGGAAAGCATTTGATCCTTCCGGTGACGACGCTGGTATTAGTACAGATCCCGGGTTACTTCCGGATTACAAGATCATCGGTAATACAGGTTATGGCGGATGATTATATTACGACATTCAGAGTGACTGGAATGAGTGAGAAAAAAATCTATATGAAATATGTACTGAAAAATGCAATTCTTCCGGTTGTGACACTATTTGGCATTAACGTAGCTTATATTGTAGCGGGATCAACCCTGGTGGAAACCGTATTTTCATGGCAGGGGATCGGCATATTGATGTACACGGCAATTGCGAAACGAGACTATAATGTCCTGATGGGAACCTATCTGATCATAGCAGTTTCGGTTGCATTTTTTATGATCCTGGTAGATGTGATATATGCAAAATTAGACCCGAGGATTCATTATGAGTAATAGGAGCACGAGATGAATTTCAAAAAAAAGTTATTAAAAATAAAATCTTACATTACATCCAGCCCGAAGCTGTTATGGGGATTGATTTTGCTGGTGGTGATCATAGCACTCATAAGTGCGGCACCGCTTTTGACAACATGTTCTCCAACGCATCTGAGTGATGATCTGCTGGTCCCGCCATTGAGCAGGGGACATTTCCTGGGAACTACGAATATGGGGGAAGATGTCTGGAGCCAGATTTTATATGGCGGCAGAGTATCTTTAAAAGTAGGCATTGTTGCGGCTGTATTATCGGGAATCATCGGAGTATGTCTGGGAGGAATTGCAGGATACTACGGAGGAATTGCGGATAAGATACTGACCGAAATTACGAATATATTTTTGATGATCCCTTCCTTTTTTCTGATTCTGATCGTAGTGGCAATCTTTGGAAGCAGTATGTTCCATATTATGCTGATCATTGCACTTACCTCATGGCCGAGTAATGCCCGGATGATGAGAGCCCAGGTTATGACACTGAAGGAGCGTACATTTATAAAAAGTGCCAGAGTGCTTGGGGAAAGTAATTTCACGATCTTATTTCATTATATTATTCCAAACGGGATTTATCCGGTTATTGCTAATACAACGATGAACGTTGCACAGGCGATCATTACGGAGGCAGGGCTTAGTTTCCTCGGATTGGGCGATCCGAATGCCGTCAGCTGGGGGCAGATGATCATGAATGGGAAGCCTTATCTTGTAAATGGGTGGTGGATTTCGTTGTTTTCGGGCATTGCGATCATGCTTGTGGTTATTATATTTTATATGATCGGTGATGGATTGAATTATGCGATTAATCCGAAACTGCAGGAAAGGAATTAACGAATCGTATGGAAAAGTTTACAGTAAAAGATTTAAATATAACGTATAACGGAAAAAACGGAAAGAAAGTCTATGCGGTTGATGATATATCATTTGAATTAAAAGCAGGAGAAAGTCTTGGAATTATAGGAGAATCAGGTTCGGGTAAATCAACTATGATCCATGCATTTTTAAGATTACTGCCGGAGAAGACAGCTGCGGTCACGGGGCATGCATATTTTGATGACATTGATCTGTTAAATTGTGGTGAGAAAGAACTGAAGGATTTAAGATGGAAAGAGATTGCGGTTGTTTTTCAGAAATCCATGAATAGTTTAAGCCAGATTCATAAGATTGGAACACAGTTTGAAGATATTTACCGGGTGCATCATCCGAAAGCGCGGAAGCAGGAGATGAAAGAAGCCATCTGTAATCTGCTGGAGATCGTGAATCTGGGACCACATGTGTATCAGATGTATCCGTTTGAACTTTCGGGAGGTATGCAGCAGAGATTAAATATTGCGTTAAGCCTTATGTTTCATCCGTCGTTATTGATCATGGATGAAGCGACAACGGCACTGGATGTGATCACACAGGGGCAGATTATGGATGAAATCTCAGAGATAGAAAAGAGGTTTTCGATTACACGGATCATGATCACACATGATCTTTCTGTAGTTGCTTCCTCGTGTGAGCGGATTCTTGTAATCTATGCCGGAAGATTAGTGGAATATGGAAAGAAAGAAGAAATTTTGAAAAATCCGCTCCATCCATATACGCAGGGACTGATTCAGTCGTTCCCGTCTTTGTATGGGAAAAAAGAGCAGTTAAAGTCAATTCCGGGAACATTACCGGATCTGTCACAGACATATCAGGGATGTATTTTCGCACCACGTTGCAGATATGCATCGGAGCGGTGCTTTAAGATACGTCCGCAGCAATATATCCTGGAGGAAGATCATAAAGTAGCATGCCATAAGTATGGAGAAAAAAAGGATGAGTAGTGTGATTACAGAAAAGATTACAGAAAAGAAAGAAACGGTATTGGAAGTCCGTAATCTGAAAAAATTTTATAAAGCAAAAACGAATACCTCTTTTTTCGGGAAAAAAAGCAATATCGAAGCAGTAGGCGGAATTGATCTGGCAATCCAAAAAGGAGAGATCCTGGGAATCATCGGAGAGTCCGGATGTGGCAAATCTACGTTAGGCAGATTACTGGTCAACTTAGAAAACCCGACAGAAGGAGAAATCTTTTTCCATGGGGAATCCATACAGGAAATTCTCAAGAAGAATGAAGGCGAATTCCGAAAAACGGTTCAGATGGTATTTCAAAATCCATTTGACACATTTCTGCAGACAGAGACAATAGAAAAGATTATGCTCCGTCCGTTGGTTCTGTACAGAAAAGATATGACGGATGAAGAAAAAAAGCAAAGAATAACAGAGCTGTTAGAAGAAGGCGGATTAAGTCCGGCAGAAGATTTCCTCCCGAGATATCCGCATGAATTATCCGGAGGACAGCTGCAACGGATTTCAATCCTGCGCAGTATGCTGTTGAATCCGGAATTCCTGGTAGTGGACGAACCGGTATCCATGCTGGATGTATCGGTACGAGCAGATGTGATCAATATGATCCTGGATTTAAAAAAGAAATATCATACGTCGATTCTGTTTATCAGTCATGACATCTCGGTCGTGCGGTATGTGGCAGACCGGATCGCGGTCATGTACCTTGGAAAAATAGTAGAAGAGGGAAATGCAGAAGAGGTTGTGGAACATCCAATGCACCCGTACACCAAAGCACTGATTTCGAATTGTATGTCGATAGATCTGGACAGACCGGTAAAAAGAATCAAAATTAAGGGCGAAATTCCTTCACCGGTGAATCCGGGACCGGGATGTTATTTTTGTAAACGGTGTTTTATGCCGGAGGCAATCTGCAAAACAGCGTATCCGGAAAAGAAGATACTGGGACAGGAACACATCGTGTATTGCCATCTGGCAGAATGAAGCAGAATGAAGCAGAATCAAGCAGAGTGAAGGCGGAAGAAAATGAAGAGTAACATAAACATAGAAAAGATATTAGAAAAAGTTCCGGATTATCAACAGTTTTATGATACAGATGAGCTGAATGAACAATCATTTCGTCTGGCACGTGAATATCCGGATCTGGTGGAAATAAAAGAAATCGGTCATTCCAAGATGGGAAAACCGATCTATTGCCTGAAAATCGGAAATGGAGATAAAACTGCACTGGCATATGGAACGCCGCATCCAAATGAACCGGTCGGGTCGATGATGCTGGATGCTTTGTGCAATATTTTAGTTGGGAATCCGGAACTTTTGCAGGAATTGGGATTTACCTGGTATATTATAAAATCTTCGGATATAGACGGACTGGACCGGAATAAAGGATGGCTGAAAGGGTCATATACGATCACGAACTATCAGCGGAACTTTTTTCGTCCGGCCTTTTACCAGCAGGTGGAGTGGTCATTCCCGGTACAGTATAAAAAATATCAGTTTGACCAGCCTGTTCCGGAGACAAGATGCATTATGGAATTAATGGAACGGATCAGACCGGATTTTATATATTCACTTCATAACAGTGGATTTGGAGGAGCGTACTGGTATATAACGGACGGCGATCCGGAGCTGTTTTCTTCATTGCAGGAAGCAGCAAAAAAGCAGGGGATTCAGCTGAATCTGGGAGAACCGGAGACACCATATGGAGAGCGGTTTGCAGATGCGGTCTTTCAGATGACCGGTTTCCGGGACCGGTATGATTATCTGGAACAAAATCTTCCGGATCATAATGCAGAAGATTTTGTCAATGGAGGATCCTGCAGCTTTGAATATGCCCGGCGCTATAATCCGGATGTGCGGATGCTGGTGTCGGAAGTGCCGTATTTCAGTAATCCACTTGTGTCAGATACCTCGTTGTCGGACGTGAAGAGAAAGGATGCACTGACAGAAGGATATCGGATATATCTGGAAGATCTGGAAGCGTTGAAGCAGATTTATTATAACGAACTGGGAGATTTATTTTCGGCGGATAATCAGTTTTTTATGGCAGCAAAAGAAAGAATGGAAATGTCAGACTCTGCCCGGGCAAATCTGTATGCAATAGAAAACAGTGATCAATATGATGTGCCGGCGACCAAAAGTCAGTTATTTGACAATGTGAATACAATGAAGTTCTATTCGAATCTGTCGCTGGTTCTGTTCCGGCGGGCATGTGAAGAAGAGCTGGAACAGAATCAGAATCTTTCCAGAGAACAGGCTGATAAAATCAGGAAGGCAAAAGAAAAGGCAGAGATTCGTGAGACAGAGAATCTGGCATGGATGGAGCAATTCATAGATTACGATGTGATCCCAATCAGGAATCTTGTAAAAGTCCAGCTGGAGTCAGGATTATTGTATGCACAGTATATTAAGCAGATACAACATTGACGTTCCCCTTTTTTTGATATAAACTATAGTCTATATGTGTATAGTAAAATATAGACGTCATATTATAGTTAAAAAAGTAAGGAGAGTACATACGAATGAAGAGTTTTTATGAGTGGTACAGAAAGCACATCACCGGTGCGATTTTCGTCGGACTGATCCTCGGAATCCTGACCGGACTGTTTCTGGCGGGACGGTTTAACGTGGTTCTGACTGCAACAAGTGTACTGGGAAGCATCTATATGAGTGCATTGAATATGATGATCTTCCCGTTGGTATTCTGTTCGATCGTAATGGGAATCGCAAGTATCGGAAGTGCCAAGACAACAGGTAAGATTACAGGAGCGGCAATGTTGTTCTTCCTGTGCACAACAGCAATCGCAAGTTTTGTCGGACTGATCATCCCAAGACTGATCCGTCTTGGAAAAGGTGTCAGCTTTAAGATGGCAACATCTGATATTCAGGCAACGAAGATGGACAGTATTCTGGATACGATCAAAGGACTGATCCCGTCCAATCCGGTATCCGCATTTGCAGAAGGCAATATGCTGCAGGTACTGGTGTTTGCGCTGATCATGGGATTCACGCTGATTGCAATCGGAGAGAAAGGTGAGCCATTATTAAAGGTCATCGATTCCTGTAATGAAGCATGTCTGAAGATCATCAGTACAGTGATGTATTTCACACCGATCGGAGTCTTCTGTACGATCGTTCCGGTTGTAGAGGCAAATGGTACAAAGACGATCGTATCACTGGCTACACAGCTGATCATCTTATATGTGGCATTCTTCGGATTTGCATTTATCGTATATGGCGGTGCAGTAAGCATTCTCGGAAAGACAAGTCCGGTGAAGTTCTTCAAGGCAATTATGCCGGCGGCACTGAATGCATTCGGTACATGCTCAAGTTCAGCTACTATTCCGCTGAGTAAAAGCTGTGTCGAAGATGAGCTTGGAGTACCGAACCAGATCTCAAGTATCACGATCCCGCTTGGAGCAACGGTTAACATGGATGCCGTATCGATCCTGATGTCCTTCATGATCATGTTCTTCGCAAATGCATGTGGCGTACATGTCAGCATTCCGATGATGATCATCATCCTTCTGGCGAATGTCCTTCTGTCAGTCGGAACACCGGGAATTCCGGGAGGTGCGATCGCATCATTCGCAGCACTTGCAACAATGGCAGGACTTCCGGCCGGAGTTATGGGTGTCTACATCAGTATCAATACCCTGTGTGATATGGGGGCAACCTGTGTCAATGTCATCGGTGACATGGCAGGATGTGTGGTGCTGAAAGAGAAGATCGAGATTGAAAAATAGAAATAGATTATATTGAATGAAAAGGGGAACCTTGCAGAATGAATGTCTTGACGAACATGGATTCTGCAAGGCCTTTTTTTACTAAAATATACAGAAGAGACTGCCAGCAGTTCTGTGTATCAGAATTTGCAAGTTATATTTTGTTTTTACTGTTAAAATGATATAGATATGTTAAAATAAATTTATATTTTACAGGATAAAAAGCAACAGAGCGAAAACCAGAATCAGGGGGAAGAATGAAGCAGAACGAAAAAAAATACGATGTATTGAGATCGGCATATGATTTCTTGAATCAGCAGATGGTACAGTTTGAAAAGACGGTGGAGATCAAGCTGGCAGAATTCCACCTGTTAAGAGAGATTGGGAATTATACACAGGCATCAAAGGTCCAGCTGACAAGATATACCAATGAGAAGTATCTTCTGGTAAATGAATGGGAGAATGATAAACCATATAATGCCAAAAGAGCAAATCAGGGGCTTATATTCATGCATGATGAGACATGGACACAGACTCTGAAAAATAAACAGTTTATCTATGTTGAAGATGTAGAATGTATGCCGGAAGAACTGATGTCAGCATATGAAGAGATGAAAAAAGAATCCATTAAATCGATGGTTGTATTTCCTGTATTTGACAGTGATCAGATGGTTGCGATCATAACAATCTGTAATCCGGGAAAAGACAGTGTGCAGGGGATGAAGGAGATCCATGAGACACTGGGAAATTGGCTGGGATACCGGATGATCAAGTACGATAATAGAGTACAGAAGACGTTATCTGGTCTCGGTGATGATTATACAGCAGCTTATATGATCAATGTGGATACGGATTTTTTTGAAGTCATCATCAATAAGAAGTCGAATAATGTTGCAAAACAGAGAACACAGGTATTGTTTACTGATTATCTGAAAAATTACGCGGATACATATGTCCTGGAAGAATCAAGAGAGGCAATGAAGCAGGAACTGTGTATTGTGAATCTGAGAAAACAATTTGAAGAGAGGAAAGATTTTTACTTTACATTTAAAACACTTCCAAATGAGATCGGCCAGACGACATTCCAGGCACATGCCGTGCGGGAGTACGGGGAAGAAGGACGCTATGCAATCGTAGGATTCCGTTGTGTTGATGATATCATCGAGAAAGAAAAAGAATATCAGGAAGCACTGGATCAGGCATATCAGATTGCAAGACAGCAGCTTCGGATCATTACGAATGCAATCCCGGGAGGAATCAAGATCAGTGATGATGATGCGCAGTATTCTTTCAAATACGTATCAGAGCAGTATGCAGCAATGCTTGGATATACTGTGGAAGAATTCATGGAAGCAAGTGGGGGAAACATTGTTGGAATCACACATCCCGATGATCTGGAAAGCGGTATTGCGGAGGCACTGCGCCAGTATGAGACGAGTGATAATTATGCGATTACCTACCGTATGCGTTGTAAGGACGGATCGTGGAAATATATTGAAGATCACGGACACAAAGTATATACAGCAGATGGAAAAGTTGAACACTGGAATTTGATCCTGGATAAGAATGAACTGGTAGAAAAGACAATCGAGTTGGAAAGTGAGAAGAAAGCAAATGCAGCAAAGACGGCATTCCTTGCAAGAATGTCTCACGATATCCGGACACCGCTCAATGGAATCATTGGATTAATGGAAATTAACCGGAAGCATCCGGATGATCAGAAGCTTATCCGTGAGAACCGGGAGAAAGCACGTGTGGCGGCAGATCATCTGTTGTCACTGATCAACGATATACTGGAGTTGAATAAACTGGGTGACGAAGAAGTAATCCTGTGTGAGGAAGCATTCAGCGTCAGCAAATTGATAGATGAGATTAAGACAATTTCCGAGATGCGGGCATCGGAAGAAGGAATCTGTTTATCGCTGGAAGGAAATTATGACCAGCTTAAGAATCCATATGTGATCGGAAGCCCACTGCATATCCAGCAGATATTTATTAATGTTATTACGAATGCTATCAAGTATAACAGACCGGGAGGCAGTGTGAAGTGCAGCTTTGAAGAAATGACATTGCCGGAGAACAAAGTACGCTATGATGTATGTATTAAAGATACCGGTATCGGTATGAGCCGGGAATTCCTGAAAGAAGTATTCAAGCCGTTCAGTCAGGAATCACAGGATGCCAGAAGTGTCTATCAGGGAACCGGACTTGGTATGTCGATCGTGAAGAATCTGGTGGACCGGATGGGCGGAACGATCCATATTGAAAGTGAAGAAAATGTCGGAACAACGGTGTATATTACATTGACATTTCCAGTGGCAGAGATACCGGATGATGAGAAGAATGAGCAGAACCGGGAAAAACTGCAAGGTCTCAGCGGAATACGGGTGCTGCTGGTTGAAGATAATGAACTGAACAGGGAGATTGCAAGGTTCATGCTGGAAGATGAACAGATGGTCGTGACAGAGGCTGTTGACGGACGGCAGGCTCTGGGAATTTTTAAAGAGAATCCGGCACATACATACGATGTGATCCTGATGGATATCATGATGCCGGTGATGGGAGGATTAGAAGCAGCACGCCGGATCCGGGAACTGGATAAGGCAGATGCAAAGACCGTACCGATCTTTGCAATGCCGGCGAATGCGTTTATAGAGGATAAGATAAAAGCAGAAGAAGCCGGTATGAATGAACATATATCGAAGCCGATCGACATGAAGGTGTTGATGGAGAAGATCGCGGAGTATTGTAAATAAGGATAAGGTGTATTTGGAAGAACAAGTAATGGAAAGAGAGTAGATAAGTAAAGAAATGTCACAAGTAAAAACATCAGAAAAACAAAATATACTAACCAGAACCTGGGTGGTCGCAGCCCTCGCCTGCGTCTGCTGTATCTTATGGGGCAGTGCGATCCCCGTGATCAAGACCGGCTACCGGATCTTATCCGTAGATGCGGCGGACACTGCAAGTCAGATCGTCTTCGCCGGTATCCGGTTCGCACTGGCCGGAATTCTTGTATTACTGTTCGCATCCATCCGGGAAAAACGTGTTGTCGTGCCGGATGGTAAAATATTCCGATATGCCATCCCGGTCTGCTTCGCACAGACCTTTGTCCAGTACTTTTTCTTCTACATCGGAGTGGCACATACTTCCGGTGTAAAAGGCGGGATCATCACAGGACTTGGTAACTTTATTGCAATCCTGATGGCATGTCTGTTAGTAAGAAATGAGAAGATGACAGGAAGAAAGCTTGCCGGCTGCATTCTCGGATTTGCCGGAGTCGTGATCATCAATATGGCAGGCGGCTCTATGGATATGGGATTCAGACTGACAGGAGAAGGCTTCGTGCTGATCGCACAGCTTTCCTATGGAGCATCAACCGTACTGATCAATATTTTCTCCAAAAAAGTATCACCGGTTATCTTAAGCGGTTGTCAGTTTTTCATGGGAGGTGTACTGCTGTTCGTAGTCGGAATTTTGATGGGCGGACATCTGGATCATATGTCCGTTGCAGGAGCAGTATTGATCCTGTATCTGGCGATGGTATCGGCTGTGGCGTATACACTCTGGTCGGTCCTGCTGGCACATAATGAAGTATCTAAGGTGGCAATCTTTGGATTTGTTAATCCGCTCTGCAGTGTGGTGCTTTCGGCACTGGTTCTTGGCGAAGTGAGCCAGGCGTTTAATGCAAGGAGTTTGATTGCGTTGATTCTGGTATGTGTGGGAATTTATGTTGTGAATTGCAAAAACAAAAAGTAGAGGAGCAGACAAATCAAGTAAATAGTGGAGCGGATTGAGAATATCTGTTTGAATGGATATATCTTTTGAAAAAGCGTAATGAAATGTGGATAAAATAAGAGGCTGTAAAAATTCTTCCAGGAAAGAATTTTTACAGTCTCTTTTGCTTGCCATATGTTATGGATATAAAATTTACAATTTCCCTTCCGGAATCTTACTGATAATCGTCTTATAAATTCTGATCAAAAATGCCATAGACACAATAAATGATATCACTTCCGCAATCGGGAAAGACCACCATACGACATGCAGTCCGCCGATCTTAGACAGGATATAAGCCGCCGGGATCAGCACAACCAGCTGACGCATGATAGATACCACCATACTGAATACCGCTCTGCCAAGTGCCTGGAATACCGTACCTGCGATGATACAGAACCATGCGATCAGATAATGGATACCGATGATACGAAGCGCCGGTACACCGATCTTCAGCATATCAGCAGATGCGTTGAACATGCCAAGCAATACCTGTGGAATACCCTCAAAGCAGAGGAATCCGATGAAAGTAAGGCAGAATGCAGTCGTCAGACTGATCTTGATCGTCTTGATCATACGCTTTCTCTGCTGTGCACCATAGTTGTAAGCAATGATCGGTGTGATACCATTATTCAGACCGAATACCGGCATGAAGAAGAAACTCTGAAGCTTGAAGTATACACCGAATACAGCAGTTGCAGTTGAAGAGAATTCGATCAGAATGCGGTTCATCGAGTAAGTCATAATAGATCCGATGGACTGCATAATAATAGATGGAATTCCCACTGCGTAAATATGTCCGATCAGATGGATATCCGGGCGGAATCCTCTGAAATTCAGGGATACATCGTGGTTGTACTTATGGTTGCAGGTACCTGCAACGATACCGGCAACACACTGTCCGATAACGGTCGCAACGGCGGCTCCGGTAACACCCACCTTCGGGAATCCCAGAAGACCGAAGATCATGATCGGGTCCAGGATAATGTTTGTAATCGCACCACATAACTGAGAAGTCATACTGAAGATGGTTCTTCCGGTAGAAGTCAGTAATCGTTCAAAGAAGATCTGTGTAAACAGACCAAAGGAAAAGATCATAACCGTACTCAGGTAATCAATTCCCAGTTCCATGATCTCAACATCTGCATTTCCAATCTGACTGGCATAGAACGGTCTTACGATCGTAAAGCCGAGGATTAAAAATACAATGTAACTGATGGCATAGATAAATGCCGCATTATCAGCGATTTTATTCGCCTTTTTGAAGTTATGCTCTCCCAGTGATTTTGACAGGAGGGCATTCATACCGACGCCGGTACCGGTAGCCACCGCGATCAGAAGTGTCTGAAGCGGGAAAGCTAACGATACAGCTGTCAGTGCATTTTCCGATAATTTTGCTACGAAGATACTGTCAACGATGTTATAAAGTGCCTGTACCAGCATGGAGATCATCATTGGCAGTGACATATTGAATACCAATTTTCCGACGGGCATCGTTCCCATCTTATTTTCTGCTGCAGGAGCAGATCCACGTTCACTCATAGTTCTCATTCCTCCACAGTGACGCCTGGGAATCAGGACGTCTATTCATATATTTTTTCACTCTTTTTCATTAGGTACAATGATATATGATAGCATGAATATAGGAATGATTCAATAAATAATATAAATTTGTTTTATATCAAACTTTAATGAGGAGTTAGTGTTCTACATATGGAAATATTCTTTTACCTGACCCAGGATGATCTGCATCAGTCTGGTACGTGCTTCTACACTTGCCCATGCAATATGCGGCGTAATAAAAAGCCTGCGGCTGTCCTGGATCTTGATAAGTGGATTGTCTGCACTCATCGGTTCGGCACATAAGACGTCCAGACCTGCGGCAGCAATCTCATCATGAACAAGTGCTTCGTACAGATCCTGTTCGACTACGATCGATCCACGGCCGAGATTCAGGAAGATACAGCTCTTCTTCATCTTTGCAAATGCGTCTTTATCCAGAAGATGTTCGGTGTGTTCGTTCAATGGCGCATGTACAGAGATGATATCCGAAGAGCCAAGTAAAGTGTCAAAATCAACCTGCGTATAGCCATCCTGTGCCGGACGGCCGGAGGCAGAATAATAGATTACCTTTGCACCAAATGCCTGGGCAATCTGGGCAACGCGGCGTCCGATCGCACCAAGACCGATGATTCCCCATGTCTTGCCGTTGATTTCTGAAAAATGCTCTGCAAAATGAGTGAAAGAAGTATCGTTAATATAGTTTCCTTCTTTTACATAGTCGTCATAATAGCGCAGCTTTTCAAGCAGATAGAAAAGCATGGCAAATGTATGCTGGGTGACAGTCTCTGTAGAATATCCGGCAACATTTCTCCATGCGATATTGCGGGAATTCAGATAGTCTTTATCCAGGTTGTTGGTTCCGGTGGCTGTGACACAGACAAGTTTCAGATTCGCTGCCGTTCCGATAGTCTGTTCATTGACCGGAACTTTATTGATGATGAGAACATCTGCGTCTTTCACACGTTCCGGTGCTTCGTCCGGTCTGGTAAAGTTATATTTTGTAACTTCTCCGAGTGCATCAAAACCGGATAAGTCGATGTCATCGCCGATTGTTTTGGCGTCTAAAAATACGATTTTCATAGAATCTCCATCCTTTCCTGTGTTCAGATTATAAATATAATATAGATTCATGTATGCATCTGCTTATATCAGCTGAGCCATAAAATACCGGAATTTAAGGGCATGGGTTTATATGGCAGTCAGAATCAGCGCATGCAGATGTATACCATATAAGCTGCATATAATAAGAGCATGACGATTCCTTCCCTGCGGTTGAGCTGTTTGGAGGTCCATGCAAAGACCAGGGTAATGATACTTATCGCAACAAGGAAAGCAATGTCAATGATATTTTCCATAATGAATCCGACCGGACTTATCGTGGCAGCAACACCAAGTACCAGAAGGATGTTAAAAATGTTGGAACCAATGACATTGCCGAGAGCCATGTCGACTTCATCTTTTTTGGCTGCAACAATAGAAGTGACAAGTTCCGGAAGGCTGGTGCCCATAGCAATGATGGTAAGTCCGATCAGTGTCTGGCTGAGTCCGAGAGTGGACGCGATCGTGGAGGCACCATTTACAACGAAATCTCCGCCATACTTGATTGCAATCATTCCACCAAGAATGTAGAGCAGACATTTCCATGCAGGCAGGAGGTTGATATGAGAAGCAACCTCTTCAATCTCATCGTCAGAAAGAGAGGATTTCAAGTCTTCTGACGGAGAACCGTTACCGGAGATTGCCTGGTTACGTGCTTTTCTGGCACTCTGGATCATCCAGAGCAGATAACCGGCGAAGATTATAAGGAAAATGATGCCATCAATATGGCCGAGTGTCATTCCGATATATCCAAGCAGAAGTAAAAGTCCTGCACAGAAGATGGATAATGGGAATTCTTTCTGTAAGGTACTTTTCTGAACGGCGAGCGGCACGAACAGGGTACAGACACCACATACAACCAGCAGGTTGAAGATATTGGAACCGATGGCATTACTGACAGCCAGGGAATTATTTCCTGTAAGGGAAGCGGTAACGCTGACGGCACATTCCGGAAGGCTGGTGCCCATAGCAACGATGGTCATTCCAATGATCATGGAAGGAACACGGAGCCGCTTGGCGACAGCGGAACTTCCTTCGACAAAAAAGTCGGCACCCTTGATCAACAGGACAAAACCGATCACCAATATGATAAATGATTTGAATACTTGCATAATAATTCTCCTTGTTTTTTATATAAGATTTAATATAGAGGAAATAAGTGTCAGTGTCAATTATGCAATTTATTCTTCCCAAACTTGCAGATTTAAGATATATTTATAGAGGAAAATAAATAGAAAAAAAGGAGAAAGAAAAGTATGTTGAGTATGATCATTGATAACATCAGTTCATTCATGTACAGTAAACTGTTGGTCATCATGTTAATCGGAGCTGGTGTGTATTTCACGATCCGGACGAGATTCCCGCAGGTACGTCTGTTCCGCAGCGCCTGTAAAGCGGTAATGGAGAAGCCGGATGATGAAGATGCAGTCTCTTCTTTTCAGGCACTTATGGTCTCCACTGCATCAAGAGTTGGTACGGGAAATATTGTAGGCGTATCATCGGCGATCTGTATCGGGGGATTTGGCGCAGTGTTCTGGATGTGGGTGATTGCGATTATCGTAAGTGCATCTGCATTTGTGGAAAGTACGCTGGCACAGATCTATAAGAAAAGAGGCGGAGATGGGACGTGTTACGGAGGTCCGGCCTATTATATAGAAGCTGCCCTTCACTGCAGACCACTGGCGATCGCATTCTGTATTGCGATGATCGCGACATATGCATTTGGATTTAATATGCTGGCATCGTATAATTTACAGTCTACATTTGCAGGATTTTCTTTTTATCATGCAGATGTGACACCGATGGATCATCGGAGGTATTCTGGCGGTTGTGACTGGATGGTGCCTGCTTGGCGGCGGATCACGTATTGTAAAAGTAACTTCGACACTGGTACCGGTTATGGGTGTGGCATACATTGTGGTATCACTGATCGTAGTAGTGATAAATATCGGCTATATTCCGACGGTGTTTGCAACTATTTTCAGAGAAGCATTTGACTTTAAGGCTATCTTCGGTGCATTTGCAGGTTCCGCAATGATGCAGGGAATCCGCCGCGGGTTATATTCGAACGAAGCGGGTATCGGTTCTGCACCGAATGCAGCTGCATCGGCAAATGTCAGCCATCCGGTCAAACAGGGACTGGTCCAGATGTTATCTGTGTTCATTGATACATTATTATTATGTACGGCTACGGCGATGATGTGTATGTCATCCGGAGTGGCACCGTCAGAAGCATTGCAGGGAGCACCATGGGTTCAGGCAGCACTGCAGGAATCACTCGGAACATTTGGTCCGATATTCATTACCGTGTCTATGGTATTATTTGCATTTACAACACTGCTTGGTAACTGTTTCTATTGCGATAACCTGCTGACATATATTCATAAGAAACAGCCGGGAAAACGTTTTATGGCGGGATTCCGCGTTGTATGTGCGCTTGTTGTATTTATGGGTGCGGGAATGGAGATGTCCATGCTCTGGAATATCTCGGATGTGCTGATGGGAGTGATGGCGATCATCAATATCCCGGTGATCATCATTTTGTCGAATACGGCAGTGAAGGCATTGAAAGATTATGAGAGCCAGCTGAAAGCGGGAAAGAATCCTGTATTTAAGAGTGCTGATATTGGCATGAAAGAGGAGCTTGACTGCTGGAAGTAGAGACAGGATCTGGTCTGTAGTTATGGTGAAAAAGCAGAGTGCAATCAGAGTATAGATAGAATAGCTGGTATAGATAGAAAAGTTATGGAAAGGCAGTGATTGATATGTATTATGTACCGGATGGGACAAAAGAATGTGGATATTATGAATGTAAGAAGTGTGGCAATCGTTTTCTGTCATTACAGACAATGAAGCGTATCCCATGCCCGGACTGCGAACAGGAGATCGATTATGAGATCGGTCCGGACGAGTCTTTGGAAGACGTGTTGGATACAGCGGAGCTTCTGGAGAAGATCGAAGGCGAGGAAGAGGTTGAGAAGATGGATGCACTTCTGAGTCTGGCGATCACCGGTGGGGATTGTAACTGGATTTAGATGATATTTACGGGCTGGTATTTGTTAAATACCAGCTTTTTTTAAAATATCCACTGTATGCGATCCGGCTCCCACAAGCTCCGGTCTCTCACACACGGAAAGATGATACCGGATAAATGTCTCAAACGTCTCTTCATCCATCGCATTCAGCACCGGACGCATATAATCCGAAGGCCCGTCCGCAGAGATGACCTTGATCCGTTCCAGTCCGGCGGCTTGATTGTAGGCATCCATATCTTCCAGACGCACATAATCATAGAGATCTTCCGGCTTCGGCTGTACACGGAAGTTTTCATCGATCTTTCCATTTTCAATACATTCCAGGATATGATTCTGTCTGAAGCCATAAGTCAGGACGCTGTATTCATTCATGCAGTAAGCAACCAGGATCACTCCGTCATCTTTTAATACACGTTTTGCTTCGCTCAGGGCTTTGACCTTATCTTCCATAGAATACAGATGATACATCGGTCCGAAGACGAGGACAATATCGAATTCTTTGTCCGGGAAGCGGGAAAGCTTCATGGCATTTCCCTGATAGGCTTTTACGGAACTGTTTTTCTTTTTTAAGATTCCAAGATTGTATTTTACCAGTTCTACAGCAGTAACATCATAGCCTTCTTCGGCGAGCGCCACACTGTAACGTCCGGTTCCGGCGCCGACATCCAGGATTTTGGCAGACTTATCTTCCGGAAGATATTCGTGGATATATTTCATGGAAGTGGTGAATTCAACCTGTCCGTGACGGCTGCCGAGACGTTTTTCTTCGTTGAATTTATTATAATATTTTTCAAGTTCTGTCATCATGAGAGCAGTTCTCCTTTTTTCATAACTTTATAGCTGTTCGTAATAAATCATTGTTTTAAACAGCAAGGAATCTTTATGTACTTTAACATACTTTTATAAGACATAGCAAGAGATTCGGTGTCCGCACAGAAGAGAGAAAATTCAAAGGCAGCCATAATGATTGGTTAATAGTACATTCTGCATGCGAAAAAAGGTGGGGAAATCTGAAAAAAACCATGCATACGGTCAAAGAAAGAATTGAGAAATCCTGCTGTATTCGCTATAATGGTGTCACATATAAAAGCATCAGGCAAGAGGAAAAGAAGTTATAAAATATGATGGAAAATATAATAGAAATTACAGATTTTAATGCTTCGGAGCTGGATGTATACGCACGGCTTACAGAAGCCCAGCTTTTGAACAAAGATCATCCGGAAGACGGATTGTTTATTGCGGAAAGTCCGAAAGTGATCGGAAGGGCACTGTACGGCGGGTATGAACCGGTGTCAGTACTGGCAGAAAAGAAACAGGCTGCAGAAGATGAAGAGACGATAGAGCTTTTAGCAAAGATACGGAAACAATGTGGAGAAATCCCTGTGTATACGGCAGAATTTGATGTACTTACGAAGCTGACCGGTTTCAAACTGACCAGAGGAATGCTGTGTGCAATGCGGAGAAGAGAACTTCCGGATATGGAAAGGATCTGCAACGGATGCAGAAGGATCGCAATTTTAGAAAATGTTATGAATCCGACAAATGTCGGTGCAATCTTCCGTTCGGCGGCAGCATTGCATATGGATGCAGTAATATTGACACAGGGATGCAGTAATCCACTTTACCGGCGTGCAAGCCGTGTCAGTATGGGGACAGTCTTCCAGATTCCGTGGACATTTGTGGATAACTCTGCAAAATGGCCGGGAGAAGGAATGCAGATATTACAGAATATGGGATTCCGGACGGTAGCTATGGCATTAAAAGATGATTCGGTAAGTATAGATGATCCGGAACTTATGAAAGAGGAAAAGCTTGCAGTGATTCTGGGAACAGAGGGAGAAGGACTCACGGAAGAGACGATTACCGGATGTGATTATACAGTAATGATTCCAATGTCACACGGGGTAGATTCGTTAAATGTGGCAGCGGCCAGTGCAGTTGCATTCTGGCAGCTGGGCGGTCATGGAAAATAGAAAAAAGAAGACAGGAAAAAGCAGAAGAAAAAGAAAGGCAGCAAAAGCATGAAGAGAACAGACGGGCAGGACAATACAGCAGTACTTTCGGAGCAGGTATATCAGGAAAGAATTAATTTTTTAATGAGACGTGAAAAGAATCAGGTATGTGCGGTGTATATTGACGTTACGGAAGACAGGATGCTTGCAATAGAAGCAGGAACTTTACGCCGGGACGGGCAAGAGATTGAAGAGCAAAGTGTAAAGAGATGGCTGGAAGAATACATTTATCCGGGACTTGTATATGAGGATGAAAAGGAAACGTTTTGTGAAAAATTCCGCAGAGTGGTATTAATGAAACGTTTTGAACAGGGGAAAAACCGGATGGAATTTCATCACTGTTATTGCGGCGGATGACGGCAAAAAAACAGCTTATTGCCCTACTGATGGAATTTCATCACTGTTATTGCGGCGGGGATGAGCAGAAAAAGATGTATCAGGTCGAGGTTAATACATTTCAGAATCCAGATAACGGACACATAGAAGCATGTGCAGTATGGAAGGATGAGACGACAGAGTATATAGATGAAAAAATCAGACAGATCATGTATCAGAAAGATTATGTGGCGCTGGGTATCATTGACATAGACAGAGACGAAATCTATTTCCGTGCATTTCAGTCGGAAAATATACAGGTGGAACTTGGTAAAAGAATGCCATACAGTAAAAGTGTAAAGGCGTTTGGTGACAAGAAAATCACCGGGAAGAACCGGGAGATTTTAAACAGATGTGCATCAATAGAGTATATCAGAGAACATCTGAATATGACAGGGCAGTATTCGTTCCAGCTCAGTAATATAGAAAATCATGTACAGCGTTGTACGTATTACTGGTTCGATAAGAAAAGAAATCTGATACTTACAGTTGTAGATGATATGACCAGTCAGCGGGAAACCGATAGTGTTACCGGAGGCCTGAACCGTGAGGGGTTCATTCACAGAACGGAAGAGATTCTGAAAGATTATCCGGATGAGGAATTTTCCATTATATATTTTAATATACAGAGATTTAAAGCAGTGAATGACCTGTGGGGATATGAAACAGGGGATGAAATGTTAAGAAGTGCTGTGAATACACTTCAAGTCAGCTATTTGAAGCCTTTGGTTGTAGCAAGAGTGGAGGCAGACCGTTTTACAATTCTTATAAAGCGCGAGAATCTTGATCTGGAAAAACTGCCGGAACTTTTACACCGTACGCATATCCGTAAGAATACAAAAATAGAAATTTATGGAAGGTGCGGGATTTATCATATTCCGAAAGGATGTGATCTGAAAGTATCGGATATGTGCGACAGGGCAAAACTGGCAAAGCTTGCAATTTCGAACCGTTATGTCAGACCGTATGAGATATTCAACGAGACGATGAATCAGGATTATGAGAGAAGAAGCATGGCACTTATGAACCTGGATGCAGCAATTAAGACTGATGAGATCCAGGCATATTATCAGCCGGTCTATGATGCATGGACAAAAGAAATCGTATCGGCAGAAGCTCTGGCCAGATGGGATTCAGTGGAAAATGGCAAGATGTTCCCGGATCAGTTTATTCCGACACTGGAAGAGAGTGGATACATTACGAAGATGGATCATGAAATATATGAACAGGTCCGCAGATTTCAGAAAAAACGCAGGGAATCAGGAAAGAAATGCGTTCAGATTGCTATGAATTTATCCAGAATGGATCTGATGAATCAGGAATTTATGGATGAAATCATGAAAAATACAAAAGAGACACATGGAAATGAAGACAAAATCAATTATGAGATTACAGAGTCCGCATACACGGTAATATCTGAAAAGGGAGTCGAGTTCCTGAAATCGATCCGGAAAGAAGGAGCAAAGCTTCTGATCGATGATTTCGGAAGCGGCATGTCTTCATTCAGTACGATGCGGGATTACGATTTCGACATTATCAAACTGGATATGGGATTTGTACAGAAAATTGGAAGAGACCGAAAGAGTAATCATATCCTGATCGCACTGATCGATCTTGCTCATCATCTGGAGATGAAAGTTGTCGCAGAAGGTGTGGAGACAAAAGAACAGGCGGAATTTCTGAAAAATTATGGATGTGATTATCTGCAGGGATATTATCTTTCAAAACCGGTGACACAGGTGGAATTTGAAAGATTATTAGATGAGACCTCATAAAAATCTGTAAAATATACAGATATGTGATATGATGGAAAGCAAAAAGAAAAAAATTACAGGAGGAATGAGAAGATGTATATTACATGCTTGGATGTTGAAGGAGTACTGGTACCGGAGATATGGATCGCATTTGCAGAAGCAAGTGGAATTCCGGAACTGAAAAGAACGACCAGAGATGAACCGGATTACAATAAACTGAT
The DNA here is from genome assembly GCA_050873945.1 of Dorea sp. Classification (GTDB taxonomy): domain Bacteria; phylum Bacillota; class Clostridia; order Lachnospirales; family Lachnospiraceae; genus Dorea_A. The sequence goes on along the minus strand of JBNMJT010000002.1, from coordinate 20,159 downwards.
GAGATGGAGACTGGATATTTTAAGAGAGCATGGACTTGGAATCAAAGAAATCCAGGAGACGATCGCAAAGATCGATCCACTTCCGGGAGCCAAAGAGTTCTTAGACGAACTGCGCTCTTTCAGCCAGGTAATTCTGATCAGTGATACGTTTACCGAATTCGCACAGCCACTGATGGAGAAGCTCGGAAGACCGACACTGTTCTGCAACAGTCTTGAGATCGCAGATAACGGCGAGATCACAGACTTCGAGATGCGAGTGGAGAATTCCAAACTCAGCACGGTGAAAGCACTGCAGTCCATTGGCTTTGAGACGATCGCAAGCGGCGATTCATACAACGATCTGGGCATGATCCAGGCAGGAAAAGCAGGCTTCTTATTCCGCACAACAGATAAGATCAAGGAAGATTACCCTGAGATTCCGGCTTATGAGACTTATGAGGAATTACTGGGGGCGATTAAATCTGCTATGGGGATTTAATGCATCAGGCTGGCTACCCGGACCTGCATAAAAGTTAGGAATCCTTTCCTGTTCAGGTTCCGTGGATATCGAATGCCTGAAGAATTAAATGCCGGAAGCGTAACCTTTGTGGTATCGAAAGGTTGTTGTATTATCTGTTATATAGTGGACTTTTAAGAGTTTTATTAGATAGTGCACAGTAGTGGTCTCCACCAAGCCATACACTCCTGGTATTTCATTTATTAACTCCCGTAGCCAGTCACGACTTGAAGAAAACAGTATAAAGTGGTTCTAGTGAATGTGGAATGTTCTTAGAAAAAATTAGAGAGTCAGAATCCCCGTTAAAGGAATGTAGTGAACTTGTTTGAGCCCCGAAGGGGTGAGTTGTGAACGTAATTCCTTTGTTTTTAGGGGATTCTGGCTCTCTTAGTTTTTCTTAGGACATGGAACCTGAACAAGAAGCACTTTATACTGTTTTCTTCAAGGACCGAGAGGCCAATTCCGTTAATAAATTAAATCCCGATAATCTCCTCCGCATGTCTAAGCGCCGCTGATATATTCGGACAGAAATTCTCCCGTCCAACGATATCCACGAATCCGGCTTTTTCCATTACCTTCATTGGCTGTTCATTTACATGCGAGAATACCAGTGTAATCCCTTTATTTTCACATACCTTTGTCAGGTTGAATAATGCATTCATGGCAGTACTGTCGATTGCCGGAACGCTTCTCATACGGAGAACCAGACAGGTCGTGAAGTCTTTGACAACGATGTGCTCAATCGCATCTGCAGCACCGAAGAACAATGGTCCGGTGATCTCGTAGACACGGATCTGGAGCGGAAGTTTCTTCAGATGTTCATCGACATCCGGTGTATCATCGTCCACATAAGTCCAGCTGTCTACATGGGTTTCCTCGCTCATGCGTTTGATGAAGAGGAGGCATGCAAGCACCATACCAATCTCGATCGCAACCACCAGGTCGAACAGGATGGTCAGGATGAAGGTGGTGAACAGTACGATGATGTCGCTCTTCGGAGCAGTGCGGACCAGATGGGCGAATGTACGCCACTGGCACATATTATAGGCTACGATGAACAGAATTGCTGCGATAGTCGGCATCGGGATCATTCCGGCGAATGGCATCAGAACGACGAGTACGATGACCAGTGTAACAGAGTGAACCATTCCGGCAACCGGTGTGCGCCCGCCGTTTTTGATATTGGCAGCGGTTCTTGCGATCGCACCTGTGGCAGGGATACCGCCGAATAGAGCAGAAGCGATATTACCGGCACCCTGTGCGACCAGTTCCATATCGGAACGGTGCTTTCCGTTGATCATTCCGTCTGCGACAACGCAGGAAAGAAGTGATTCGATGGCAGCAAGCACGGCGATGGTAAATGCATTCGGAATCGCATTCTGCACGATCTGTAAATTTACCTCCGGCAGATGGAACGAAGGCAGGGAGTTACTGATCGTGTAAAGATTTCCAATAGTGGAAACTTTAAGCGGCAGGAACTGTACCATCAGGATCCCGACGATAACGGCGATCAGTGAGCCGGGAATCTTTTTAAAGATCATCGGTGAGATGATCAGAATTGCAAGGCTTACGATTCCGACGATCAGTGCGTCCGTATTCATCGTAGAGATATTTTCTGCAAATGCTTTGAATTTCTCTGTAGTTTCGATCGGTTTTACGCCGTCCGGATAAGTCACTCCGAAGAAATCTTTCAACTGTCCGATCACGATCGTAACAGCAATTCCCGAAGTGAAGCCTGTTGTGATCGTATATGGAATGAATTTGATCAGGCTTCCGAAGTGGCAGAGTCCCATCAGGATCAGAAAGATACCTGCAAGGATGGTTGAAATCACGAGCCCGTCCAGCCCGTCTTTTGCGACGATACCCGCAACGATGGTTGCAAATGCAGCGGTCGGTCCGGCAATCTGGACACTGCTTCCGCCGAGTGCGGAGATGACAAATCCCGCAACGATTGCAGTGAAGATTCCGGCTTCCGGTCCTACTCCGGATGCCAGAGCGAGTGCAATGGACAGCGGAAGTGCGATGATCGCAACGATGATTCCGGCAGTCACATCTTTTACGAACTGGGTACGGTCGTAAGATTTCAGTGAAGTCAGTAACATTGGTTTCAATGAATTCATGTGTTAGTTTTACCCTCTCTCTCTTGTGTTTTATTCCTCTAATCTATAAAAACAACGATAAAAGTATATCATAGGAAGAAAGCCCGATGGGGCGTGTTTGCATTTATATACAATCTGGTAGAAAAATATAATGATTTTCGGCAGCCGGAAAGTAATATGGAAAATAATATGCAAAGTAATATGGAAAAATGCGGTGGAAAAAATGTATCTGAGGATGTATAGAAAATTTGAAGAAATATATCGGATTGTACACAGAAAAAGGCTTGAAATTCATAGTATGAAAGTCTATAATATGTTGCGGGCAGTAAATCATACTGCACACGATAGTTAGAAAATGAATGAAAAATTCAACGAAAAAGGCAGGTGAACAGAATGGACGGTTGCGATAGTCATGGGCGAAGTAGCAGCATAGGATGGAAATTAAAAAGTTTATTAAGCAACAGTCGGTTCTGTTGGATTTAGTCATATTATATATTTCTTTTATTTCTTATCCTATTTCCCAATGAGTATTACAAGTGAATAGTAGCAGTCGTTTTGTGGAGGATATGATCGTTACATATCCTGCAGTGTGTTTATGGTGAAGAAAATCGGGAGATGTGTAACCCGGTTATATTTCACATGAGGAAAAAAGGGTAGGAGGTAAAGGTATGGAAAATAAAGATTACACAGTCGAAATACTGGAAATCATCAGAAGCAACACATCCCCGGGGATCATGAGAAGCAGACTGGAAGATTATCATGCGAATGACCTTGCCGAAGTATTTCCGCAGCTGAAAGTATCAGAGAGAAGAAAAATCTGCAGAATCCTGGACCTGGACATGCTTTCTGATATCTTTGAGCATATCGATGAACAGGAAGCGGCAGAATATCTGGATGAGATGGATATCAAGAAAGCAGCGGCAATCCTGTCTGCGATGGAGACGGATGCAGTTGTAGATGTTCTGCAGATGATGCCAAAGGAGAAGAAGAATCTTCTGATCGAATTAATGGATGATGATGCCAGAAAGGATATGGCGATCATCGCTTCTTTCGATGAGGATGAGATCGGAAGCAGAATGACGACGAACTGCATCATGATACGTGAGAACCTGACGGTGAAGCAGGCAATGAGTAGTCTGGTAGACCAGGCGGCAAAGAACGATAACATTTCTACGTTATTTATGGTAACGGAAGATAATACATTTTACGGAGCAATGGATCTGAAGGATCTGATCATTGCGAGAAGAGAATCCCCGCTGGAGGATCTGATCGCAACATCATATCCATATGTATATGGTAATGAGCTGATCGATGACTGTATCGAGAGACTGAAAGATTATTCCGAGGATTCCATCCCGGTACTGGATAATGACAACAAACTCCTCGGAGTCATCACATCCCAGAGCATGGTAGACCTGGTCGATGATGAGATGGGTGAAGACTATGCGAAGTTCGCCGGTCTGACCGCAGAGGAAGATCTGAAGGAGCCATTAAGAGAGAGTATCAAGAAGAGACTTCCGTGGCTTCTGGTATTATTAGGACTTGGAATGATCGTCTCATCTGTAGTCGGTCTGTTTGAAGAGGTGGTTAGCCAGCTTACGATCATCATGTGCTTCCAGTCACTGATCCTGGATATGGCAGGTAACGTAGGTACGCAGTCACTGGCTGTAACGATTCGTGTACTGATGGACGAGTCACTGACCGGAAAGCAGAAGGCAGAACTGGTATTAAAAGAAATGAAGATCGCATTCTCAAATGGTTCGATTCTTGGAATCCTGTCATTTGCACTGATCGGACTTTATATTGCATTATTTAAAGGAAAGACATTCGTATTCGCATATGCGGTATCCGGATGTATCGGAGTGTCACTGCTGCTGGCAATGGTGATCTCGGGAGCGGTCGGAACATTGATTCCACTGTTCTTTAAGAAGATCCATGTAGACCCGGCGGTTGCGTCAGGACCATTGATCACAACGGTCAATGACCTTGTGGCGGTTGTGTCATATTACGGACTGAGCTGGATCTTCCTGATCAATATGATGCAGCTGGTAGGATGATTAATTATGGACATTAAAGATTTAAAAGTATTTCATACAATAGCAAAAGAAGAAAGTATTGCAAAGGCATCCCGTATTCTCTATATGACGCCTCAGGGGATCAGTAAGATCGTAAAGAACCTGGAGGCAGAGATGGGATGCCGTCTCTTTACACGGAACAAATCCGGTATGCAGCTTACAGAGAGTGGGGAACGTTTTCTGGAATATGCGGTGAAGGATATTGAAGATTATCATCAGGTGAAGAAAGATATCCTGCATATAGAACAGAGACAGAGGAAAGTAGTAGATCTGTTGTCGGCATATGGAATTATCCGCATGGTGACTCCGGACTGTATCGCGGAGTTTTGTAAGAAATATCCGGATATCGAGTTCCACTACAGAGAGTATCCGGATCTGCAGGCAGAGAGGTTGTTTGCAGAGAATGAAGGAAACGTTGCATTTTCTATCGGAGAATTTGATGAGGAGTTATACAATATCGTTCCGTTGGAGACATTTCCGATCAAGCTTCTGGTAAATGAACAGGATCCGTTAAGTGAACGAAAGAGTGTTAAGATAGAAGATCTGAAGGGCAGGCCGTTATATATCGAGAGCAGTCAGTTCGCAATCTATCATCTGATCATGCGGAAATGTGAAGCGGCCGGATTCCAGCCGGATATTGCATTCCAGAGCAGTGGCTTCAGCCTGTGCCATAAGATGGTGAAGGCGAATAAGGGAATCTCTGTGACAGTGGATTTTGTCTTTGATGATATGAAAGAAGAAGGGCTGAAACTGATACCATTTTCTGATGATACGTACGAATGGAAAGCCTGTATGATCACCAGAAAAGACGAGGCAGAGAATGAGGCCGTTCAGTGCTTCCGGGAATTTATCCAGGAGTGGATTGAGAAGATTCAGACGGGAGAGATCACCAGGTAAGATTCAGATAACGGATCTGATGTGTTACATACCTGAGTATGCAAGAAAAGCTGCCAGTGACAGGTTTTCTGTACGTTTGACAGAAGCTTCGGGTAACAGGTTTTGCAGATACAGACGAGCTGAGGACTGTGATAGTAAGAAAAAAGTTGATATAAAGTAACAAAAAGTTGAGGATAAGCCATAAATTCTACATTGTCAACAAATTGACAGTGATAGATTTATGGCTTTTTTGTATAGAAATCCGTCTTTTATAGATGTTTTAAATGGGGTGGAAGATTTATAGATAATCTCACTTTAACAAATAAATTTTGTATAGCTATAATATAAATATATGGGCATTGGGGAATGCCCGGAGAAAATTAATTTTTTATCAGGAGGAATTACTTATGAACATCGGAGTAACAGAAATCAGCCCAAGAGCGGTGCAGAGAGCAGCGGAGAAGAATTTTAAAAGCGGATATTACTGTTGTGAGGCACTGATGTGTACGATTCGTGATGAATTCAAACTGGATGTGCCAAAAGAAGTGATCGCAATGTCATCCGGTATGGCAGTCGGAGCAGGAAAATCTGGTTGTGCCTGTGGTGCATTCAACGGAGGTCTGCTTGCACTTGGAATGTTCTTCGGAAGAACAGAGCAGGACGGACCAACCAATCCAAAGAGTATCAAATGTATGGAACTTGTACATGAACTGCATGACTGGTTCAAAAAAGCCAATGGAAAGAATGCGATCTGCTGCAGAGTTCTGACGAAAGAATTCAACATGGGACAGGGTGAACATAAAGAGCAGTGCATCTATTACACCGGATTGTGTGCATGGAAGGTAGCTCAGATCGTCTGTCGTGAGCTGGGCATCAAGAACCTGGATGAGATTGATGAACCGGCAGAGCGTCGTGCAATTGCAGAGATTTAAGATGCAGAAATCTGACAGTAGAAATCTGATATCGTAGATCTGAAGGAAGAGAACTAAAGTTTTGGACTGGAAAGGAAGACAAGAAATTATGAAAGACGTAATCAAAAAAGTACCGATTCCGATCTGTGGAGTTATGCTTGGAGCAGCAGCCCTTGGTAATCTGCTCCAGAGCTATTCGGAAGGAATCCGTTATGTATGTGGAGTGTTTGCAGCATTTCTGCTGATCCTGGCACTTCTGAAACTGATCATGTTCCCGGGAGCCGTGAAAGAGGATATGAATAATCCAATTATGGCAAGCGTAGCAGGAACATTTCCAATGGCACTTATGATCTTAAGCACTTATGTAAAGCCATTCATCGGACAGGCAGCTTATTATATCTGGCTGTTTGCGATTGCATTACATATCGTACTGATTGTATACTTTACTGTAAAATTCGTATTTAAATTGCAGATGCCAAAGGTATTCGCAAGCTATTATATCGTATACGTAGGAATCGCTGTTGCGGCAGTTACAGCACCTGCTTATGAGAAGCTTGCAATCGGAAGTGCAGCATTCTGGTTCGGATTTGTAACATTGATCCTGTTACTGATTCTGGTTACATACCGTTACGTAACGGTGAAAGAAGTACCGGATCCGGCAAAACCGCTGATCTGTATCTATGCGGCACCGACAAGCCTTTGCATCGCCGGATATGTGCAGTCTGTCATGCCAAAATCCTATGGATTCCTGATGGGAATGTTCGTAGTTGCAACGGTGATTTACGTCTTTGCACTTGTGAAAGCAATCGGCTATCTGAAGATGCCATTCTTCCCAAGCTATGCGGCATTCACCTTCCCATTTGTTATCAGCGCGATTGCTTCTAAGCAGACGATGGCATGTGCAATGAACATGGGACATCCGATGCCGTTCCTGAAGTATGTGGTACTGATCGAGACGGTCATTGCGGTTGTCCTGGTTGTGTATACTTATATCCGTTTTATGGGATTTATCTTTGGCGGGAAGAAATAATTCATTGTAGAATAGTAAAAGAATAATCAGATGTGAAAATGCACTTGAGCTTCAGTAGTTCAAGTGCATTTTAAATTGCCCTGCATTCTTGCACAGCTCTGAAAAAACGGTTATACTCATAAATATCATACAAATATTAGAGGTAACAGTATAATGGTAAAGATAGATCTGATCACCGGATTCTTAGGTTCCGGCAAGACAACATTTATAAAAAAATATGCAAAATATCTGATCGACAGTGGAGCCAATATCGGAATCCTGGAAAATGATTACGGCGCAGTCAATGTAGACATGATGTTATTAAAAGACCTGGAAGGCGAAAACTGCGAACTGGAGATGATCGCCGGAGGCTGCGATGCGGACTGCCACAGAAGACGCTTTCGTACGAAGCTGATCGCAATGGGAATGTGCGGCTATGACCGTGTGATCGTGGAGCCGTCGGGAATCTACGATGTGGACGAATTCTTCGATGCATTGCGTGAGGATCCGATCGACAGATGGTATGAGATAGGGAATGTGATTACAGTCGTTGACGCAAAACTGGAGCCGGACCTGTCGGATGAAGCGGATTATCTGCTGGCATCCGAGGCTGCGAATGCAGGGGTCATCGTACTCAGCAGAAGTCAGGAAGCGTCGGAAAAAGAGATTGAAAATACAATTGCACATCTGAATCATGCAATGGAAAAAGTACAATGCAAGAGAAGATTTAAGGACGAAATTGTAGTAAAAGACTGGGCGGCATTTGATGATACAGATTATGAAAAGCTGTTATCCTGTGGGTATGTGCCGGAAAATTACCGGAAAATGCATATCGAAGAGGGAGAGACGTTCAAATCCCTGTATTTTATGAATCTTGATAAGACGAAAGAAGAGATTACAGAAGCGGCAGAAAAAGTTCTGAAAGACAAAGACTGCGGCAAGGTATTCCGTGTCAAAGGCTTTCTGAAGGATGAAGATGGAAAGTGGATGGAATTAAATGCCACACATCAGGAGATGAGACTGGAACGGATCACGGAGGGACAGGAAGTTGTGATTGTGATCGGAGAGGATCTGAATGAGGAGAAGATAGAGGAGTATTTCTCTTAAAAACTGGTTTTGTTATAAATACAACAAGAGTGTTAATAAAATAACCAAAAATATTTGTTGAAAAGGCACAAAATTAATGCATATTAACGAATGAAATTAAAAAGATAATTGTGTATAATATCTGAAAAGCAAAAAAATGACCAGATGTCATTGAAAAGATTTGTGCACTGTGATATAGTAAGCACAGTTGAACAAGGGAGCTGAGACAGGAGAGCGAATACAAGTAATCAGACGATTGCTTTTAGTCGCGCTCCTTTTTTTTGAAAATTAATTCAGAATATAATAGAATAAATATATAGCATAGACGTTCAGCAAATAGGAATGAGGATGGAATAAGATGAATCAGATATTTTACGATGCGGTCGGCAATAATCCGATTATTGCAGCTGTGAAGAACATGAAGGATATAGAAGTAAGTTGTGCGATAGAGGAGATACAGGTGATTTTCATATTGTTTGGAGATGTCTGTTCGATAGACCGGATCGTAAAGAGGGTAAAAGATGCAGGAAAGGTTGCGATGGTACATGTAGATCTGATCAGCGGACTGAGCCCGAAAGAAGTTTCTGTAGAATATCTGAAAGAACATACGGAAGCAGATGGCATTATATCAACAAAGCCATCACTGATCAAGAAAGCAAGAGAACTTGGGATGTATACAGTTCTGAGATACTTTCTGCTGGATTCCATGGCATTTGAAAATATCAGACAGCAACAGCATATGGTAAGACCGGATTTTATAGAAGTACTTCCGGGAGTGATGCCGCGAGTGATCGAAAGAATCTGTGGTTCGGTGAAGACGCCGATCATAGCAGGAGGACTGATCACAGACAAAGAAGATGTGATGGCTGCATTGTCAGCCGGGGCAATTGCAGTATCATCGACGAATCATCAGGTATGGAAGATGTAATGGCTGCATATGATGAAACAGAATATTTAATTGCTTATGGGGAGCAATTCAAATAGAACGCATGCGAAAAAGTAACCAGTAAATAATGAAGAGAGAAATCAGGAGGAAATGAACATGGCAAAATATGTAATGGCGTTAGATGCAGGAACTACCAGTAACAGATGTATTCTGTTTAACGAAAAGGGTGAGATGTGCAGTGTGGCACAGAGAGAATTCACACAGTATTTCCCAAAACCGGGATGGGTAGAGCACGATGCAGATGAGATCTGGGCAAGTATGCTTGGTGTTGCGGTAGAAGCAATGAACATGATCAACGCAGAAGCAGAAGATATCGCAGCAATCGGTATCACAAACCAGCGTGAGACAACGATCGTCTGGGACAAAGAGACAGGAGAGCCGGTACATCATGCAATCGTATGGCAGTGCCGCAGAACATCAGAGTATTGTGACTCCTTAAAGGAAAAAGGATTAACAGATAAATTCCGTGAAAAAACCGGACTGGTCATCGATGCATATTTCTCAGGCACAAAGGTAAAATGGATCCTGGATAATGTGCCGGGAGCAAGAGAAAGAGCAGAAAGAGGAGAATTGTTATTCGGTACAGTTGAGACATGGCTGATCTGGAAACTGACCAAGGGTGCAGCACATGTGACAGATTATTCGAATGCTTCTCGTACAATGTTATTTAACATCAATACACTGGAGTGGGATGATGAGATCCTGGAAGAACTGGATATTCCGAAATGTATGTTACCGGAACCAAAACCATCCAGCTGCATCTACGGAGAGGCTGATCCGTCTTATCTTGGAGGTCCGATCCCGATCGCAGGCGCAGCAGGAGACCAGCAGTCAGCATTATTTGGCCAGACATGTTTTAACGCAGGAGAAGCAAAGAATACATACGGAACAGGATGCTTCCTTCTGATGAATACAGGAGAAAAACCGGTATTTTCTAAAAATGGCCTGGTTACAACCATTGCATGGGGATTAGATGGCAAAGTCAATTATGCACTGGAAGGTTCCATCTTCGTAGCAGGAGCTGCGATCCAGTGGTTAAGAGATGAACTTCGCATTATTGATTCTGCACCGGATTCTGAATATATGGCAAAGAAAGTAAAAGATACCAACGGATGTTATGTAGTACCTGCATTTACGGGACTTGGAGCACCACACTGGGATCAGTACGCAAGAGGAACCATCGTAGGAATCACACGTGGAGTAAACAAATACCACATTATCCGTGCAACACTGGAATCACTGGCATATCAGGTAAATGATGTTCTGGTAGCAATGAAAGCAGATTCCGGAATTGATCTTGCTGCACTTAAGGTTGACGGCGGCGCAAGTGCCAATGATTTCCTGATGCAGACACAGGCAAATATCATCAACGCTCCGGTAAACCGTCCGCAGTGCGTAGAGACAACTGCAATGGGAGCTGCTTATCTTGCGGGTCTTGCAGTCGGATACTGGGAAAGCAAAGAAGACGTCATTAAGAACTGGGCGATCGACAAGACATTCGAGCCGAAGATTGATGACGAACAGAGAAATAAGATGATCAAAGGCTGGAATAAAGCTGTAAAATACGCTTATGGATGGGCGAAAGAAGATTAAAGATTAAAAATTGAATAAAGAAAGATAGATAGAAAAAGGGGGAATTTTCTATGTTACCTTATATTGCTGAATTTTTGGGGACAATGATACTGATTATTCTTGGAGACGGAGTGGTTGCGAATGTGAATCTGAATAAATCCGGAATGAAGGGCGGAGGAACGGTTCAGATCACCATTGCCTGGGGTCTTGCAGTTATGCTGCCGGCATGCATATTTGGGGCTGCATCCGGAGCATCCTTTAACCCGGCACTGACACTGGCGCTTGCAATTGACGGAAGCTTTGCATGGTCCATGGTTCCAGGATATATTGTGGCACAGTTCGCAGGTGCATTTGTGGGAGCGGCAGTTGTATATCTTCTGTTTAAAGGGCAGTTTGATGCAACGGAAGATCAGGGAACAAAACTTGGAGTATTTTGTACAGGTCCTTCCATTCCAAATCTTGGACTGAATATTTTCAGTGAGGCAGTCGGAACATTCATACTTGTATTTGCAATCAAGGGAATGGCAAATGTACCAGAACTCACAGACGGACTTGGCAAATTTATCGTATTCGGAATCATCGTTTCGATTGGTATGTCACTCGGTGGTCTGACAGGATATGCGATCAACCCGGCAAGAGATCTTGGACCGCGTCTGGCTCATGCAGTACTTCCAATCAAGGGAAAAGGAAGTTCAAACTGGGGATACGGTGTTGTAACTTTAGTAGGACCGGTAATTGGAGCTGTCGCTGCGGTATTGCTTTTTGGTGCCATTCCGTGGTAGAATAACAGAAGAAATAGAATAAGAGGCGTGAGAGAAGAGAGCCTGACAGGATAACCGCATATTCGTGATGCGTTTACTTGTCAGGCTCTTTTTTCAAAAAGACTTTCATATATCCGGGCGGCAGTCGTTGAAATCCGGATAGCAGAACAGGTAAGAGAAGCTGCCGGTGGAAAGTTCTATGAAGGATATGAAAATATAGAAGGAGAGATGAAACATGTATGATGTGATAATAATCGGAAGCGGAGTCTCAGGCTCGGCAGCCGCGAGGGAGTTATCCCGTTATAAAGCAAAGATCTGTGTATTAGAAAAGGAAGAAGACGTCTGCTGTGGAACGTCAAAAGCCAACAGTGGAATTGTGCATGCCGGATATGATGCAAAAGAGGGATCATTGATGGCAAAGTTAAACGTCCGTGGAAATGCGATGATGGAACAGTTATCGAAAGATCTGGATTTTCCGTTTAAAAGAATCGGTTCACTGGTGATCTGCCTGAGAGAAGAGGATATGGACAAATTACAGGCATTATATGACAGAGGTGTGGCAAATGGCGTGCCGGGACTTCAGATCCTGAACAGAGAAGAAGTACTCGAGATGGAACCGAATATTGTAGACAATGTATATGCAGCACTCTATGCACCGACAGCCGGAATTGTATGTCCATTCGGATTAAATATTGCAATGGCTGAAAATGCCTGTGAAAACGGTGTGGAATTTAAGTTTGATACAGAAGTAAAAGAACTGAAAAAGACAGAAGATATCTGGGAAGTCCACACGAATCAGGGTGTATTTAAGACAAAATACGTGGTGAATGCAGCCGGCGTGTATGCGGATACATTCCACAATATGGTAAGTGAAAAGAAAATCCATATTACACCGAGAAGAGGAGACTATTGTCTGCTGGATAAAACTGCAGGCGGACATGTAAAGAGAACAATTTTTGCACTTCCGAATGAATTCGGAAAAGGAATTCCTGTATCGCCGACAGCACATGGCAATCTGCTCCTTGGACCGACAGCGATCGATATTGAAGAAAAAGAAGGAACCAATACAACAAGAGAGGGACTGGATCAGGTACTTACAAAAGCAGGGCAGAATGTAAAAAATATTCCGATGCGTCAGGTCATTACATCATTTGCCGGACTTCGCGCACATGAAGACGGACATGAATTTATCATAGAAGAATTAGAAGATGCGAAGGGATTCATTGACTGTGCAGGTATTGAATCGCCGGGACTTACCAGCAGTCCGGCAATCGGAGAGATGGTTGCGGGGATTTTGAAAGAAAAGCTTCATCTGGAAGAAAAAGAACATTTCATTGCCACAAGAAAAGGAATCCTGGATCCAAACACTCTGAGTAAAGAAGATAGAGTGAAATTAATCAAAGAGAAACCGGCATACGGTAATATTATCTGCCGCTGTGAGATGATCACGGAAGGTGAAATTATCGATGCGATCCATAGACCACTCGGAGCAAAGTCGTTAGACGGCGTAAAACGCAGAACAAGAGCAGGTATGGGACGGTGCCAGGCCGGTTTCTGTTCCCCTAGAACGATGGAAATCCTTGCAAGAGAACTGGAAATTCCAATGTCAGAGATCACAAAGTCTGGCGGGGAATCAAAGATCATTGTAGGAGTGAATAAGGAGGACATCTGATTATGAAAACATACGATATAGTAATCATCGGCGGCGGTCCGGCCGGACTTGCGGCAGCCGTATCAGCAAGAGAAAATGGAATCCAGGATATCCTGATCCTGGAAAGAGATAAAGAACTTGGGGGAATCCTGAATCAGTGTATTCATAATGGTTTCGGTCTGCATACATTTAAAGAGGAACTGACCGGACCGGAATATGCCGGAAGATTCATTGAACAGGTGAAAGATCTGAATATAGAATATAAGTTAAATACTATGGTTATGGATATCAGCTGTCAGGATATCCGGCATGAGACAGACATCCGATGTGAGGCAGATGTACATACCGGCCGGGAAAAGATAGTCACGGCGATGAACCGTGAAGATGGGCTGTTTGAGATTTCTGCAAAAGCAGTGATCCTGGCCATGGGATGCCGCGAGCGTTCCAGAGGTGCACTGAACATTCCGGGTTACCGACCGGCTGGAATCTATTCCGCAGGAACAGCGCAGCGCCTGGTTAATATGGAAGGCTATATGCCGGGAAGAGAAGTCGTGATCTTAGGTTCCGGTGACATTGGACTGATCATGGCAAGACGTATGACACTGGAAGGTGCGAAGGTTAAGGTTGTAGCAGAACTGATGCCATATTCCGGAGGATTAAAACGTAATATCGTGCAGTGTCTGGATGATTATGATATTCCATTGAAATTAAGCCATACAGTTGTAGATATCAAAGGAAAAGAAAGAGTCGAAGGGATCACGCTGGCAGAAGTGGACAGCAAAGGAAAACCGATTCCAGGAACGGAGGAAGAATATAGCTGTGATACATTATTACTTTCCTGTGGGCTGATTCCGGAAAATGAGATTTCCAGAGGTATGGGCGTGGATATGAATCCGGTGACTTCAGGACCGAAGGTCAATGAAAGTCTTGAGACGAATATCGAAGGCGTATTCGCCTGTGGAAATGTACTGCATGTACATGATCTGGTGGATTTTGTATCGGAAGAGGCAAAAACTGCAGGAAGAAACGCAGCTGGATATGTGAAGAGCTTAAAAGCAGATAATGAGAATGCAACGAATGTAAAAACAGATGAGAAGGTATGTATATCTGAAGAAGCAGAAAATAATGATAGAAAAGTACAGTACATCGAATTGAATCCGATTGAAGGTGTACGCTACACGGTTCCGAGCACCATCAATCCGGCACACATGGATGAGAATCTTACGGTGCGTTTCCGTGTAGGCGGTGTATACAAGAACTGCTATGTAAGTGCATATTTTGATGATGAACGGGTGATCCATAAGAAACGTCCGGTTGTTGCACCGGGAGAAATGGAGCAGATTAAGCTTACCAAAGAACAGCTGATGAAATATCCGAATCTGAAGACGATTACAGTAAAGATAGAGGAGGCGTAGAGGATGGGAACAGTAACAACAAGAGAACTGACATGTATCGGCTGTCCGATGGGCTGCCCTCTGAGTGTGACAATGGAAGCCGGTGAAGTGATCAGTGTAACAGGAAATACCTGTAAACGTGGAGATATCTATGCAAGAAAAGAAGTGACCAATCCGACCAGGATCGTAACTTCTACGGTAAGAGTATCCGGAGGAGATGCCGATATGGTATCGGTGAAGACGCAAGAGGATATTCCGAAGGGAAAGATCTTCGCGTGTGTGAAAGCATTGAAGAGTGTAGAAGTTCCGGCACCGGTACATATCGGAGACGTGCTGGTGAAGGATGTGGCCGGTACCGGTGTGGATATTGTGGCGACAAAAAATGTTGAACTTGCATAAAATCTGTAACCGGCACAAGATACGTAATCTATCTAAAATCTACATGATATTAGATAATCGAATTACGATATGACAAAGGTGTTATGCCGACGATTGCCTTGAACTGTCAGAAGAACTTGTGAGAAAACATGGCGGAATAAAGGCTGTAAAATATCAGATATAAAAGAAATGTACGAAATACATGAAAATTTGCTATAATGGTTTCAGATTTGAAAAACAGAAATGCAATAAGACGGAGAGAGAATCGTGGAACCATATTATTACAGCAAAATGAATAAAGTACAGCAGGCAGCCTATCATGCCATCCGGCAGGGACTGCTTGAAATCTCAGATTCAATACAGATTCCAGGAATGGAGGCGGAGGAACTTTATAATGTATTCTTCCGCCTGCGTCTGGATCATCCGGAAATCTTCTGGGCAACCGGGTATAAGTACAAATACTATCCGGACTCACCCAATTTCATATTTATCCCGGAATATTTATTCGATAAAAACAAAATAAAAGAACACCGGAAAGCGATGAAATCCAGAGTGGAAAAGCTTGCAAGACCGGTAAAAGACAAATCCGAATGGGAAAAGGAAAAATATGTACATGATTTCATCTGTGCAAATGTACACTACGATAAATTAAAAAAGCCATATTCCCATGAGATCATCGGACCGCTCGGACAAGGTGTCGGGGTCTGTGAAGGGATTGCGAAATCAGTGAAAGTGCTGTGCGATGCACTCGGGATCTGGTGTATGATCGCAGTCTGTGGTAACAACCCGGAGAAGGGAATCAAATACCGCCACACCTGGAATATCGTAAGAATCGGCGGAAAGTATTATCATCTGGATGCAACATTTGATAATACGCTTGGAAATGGTGAAAGGATGAAAGAAAAGCAGGCGGAAAAAGAAATCCGGTACGATTACTTCAATCTGGATGACAAAAGCATTTTCAGAGATCATGAGCCGCTGATCGCTCCGGCACCGAAGTGTGAAGATGGGGATCATTTCTATTATAAAGAGAAAAAACTGTCATTTACAAAGGTAGAGGATGTGTATAAGCGGGCGCTGCAGACAGCGAAAAAAGGAAGAGTGTTTACATTCCACTGGAGAGGAGGCTATCTGACCAGAGCAGTTCTGGAAGAGTTGTTGGAACAGATCCAGAAAGCTGGAAAAGAGAAGCAGAAGAATGCAAGGATCAGTCTGAATTGGTCGCAGGCGGTATTGCGCTTTGATTATGTAGAAGATCATGGAGAGGCCGAACCGGAAGTTGTGGTGGAAGAGGCGAATGAAGGAGAGAAAGAATAGTGGATGCATTTGTAATGTTGCAGGAGCTTTTGGAGCAGGAACAGTTTGAGCTGATTTTTCCAGAACAATCAATTTCAGAACAATTTGTTCCAGAACAGTCAGGTGCGGATCAAGCGGATACCCGGCAGCATAGTGAAATGCCAGATGGAAATAGCAAGAGGGATATCCGCCTGGTATACTTGATGAATGATGCTGTGGAAAGTTTTCTTGTATTTCATAATGCCAGAATGACGGGGGAATATAGACCGGACTATGAGGGAGAGATATTGGCATCGATGAGTTATGACGATACGGAGTATATTCTTGTGGTCCATCAGGGAGAGTCTGTCGTCACAATATTTTTCGAAGATATTCTGACAGATGTCCATCTGTATGATTATGGTGAGATCGGACATTTCTGGGTGAAGGATTATGAATATCTGCGGCAGCTGGAATATCGTCTGGCGATCATGAGAGACAAATATGATTATCTGGGAGAGGAATATTGTACACCGGAGGAACGAAAGCTTGCGATGCTGGTGGATTTTCCGCCGCTTAATTACTGTTGCTATCCTGCAGTGCCGGAAAAATACATCGTTCCACGAGTCGAGCCGTGGATACCGACAGAAGAAGCAATTGCAGTAATGGAAGAACTGGCTGAAGAGGCGGATGATAAAGGACTGCAGAAGATATTGAAAACCTACCGGGAACATCCAAAGCCGCGTATTGCAAAGAAAATTGCAGCAATGCTTCACCGGAATATACATGCAAAGGTGGTCGATCTGCTGGATGAAAAGCTGAGGAAAACAGTTTCAGGGTATAAGAAACGTTCATTTGGAGAAGAAATGGACGAGCGTTGTCTGGCTCTTTTGCATAGCGTAGAAGAAAGACAGCAACAACTGAAAAAAGAGGGAAAAGAATCTGTTATTTTAAGAGAGGAGCCATTCGAGATCGCAAAAGACAGCATTGGTTATCAGATTCATCTGATGATCTGGGAGAGGGGCATCCTGAACCGAAAAGTGATAATAGAGAGTTATTCCTTGGAAAAGGAATAAGGAAATAGTAGCGTTTTTCGAATGTATGGCAATACACAGAATTTGCCGTTGGCAACTTCTCTTACATATTTATATGAAAACTTTGAATTTTTTGGTATCAAAAATGGGCATCCACACCGGATGCCCGAAAGGAAAAAAGTTATGAAAAAGAAAAATGATATATATAAACTCGGTTGTTGTCTTTTTTAAATAACCGAAGGATTTTTTAGGCGAAGCCAGACCAGATAAAAGTTGATTCATATTTCTGATACCTGAGTGACTTCTTTGTTGTTGATGATTATATAATACATGGCAAATGTTTCTAATTTGTGTTATAGGACTAAAGAAAATATGAAAAATCTTAAGATAATCTGTAGGAAATCTAAAGCTGGCAATAAAAGGAAAGATTATAATAAAATAGTGGATTATATCGTAAAATTCTTTACAAATATTTACACTTATGTTAAAGCGATTATACTCTAAAGAGATATCTGATCTCTTAAGATCTAAAGCCGTAAGGCGTTCGGTAATAGTTTCGCATTCTGAAACAAATACCCGAAATGAAAGGAATAGCAATAAGACAATAAAACTTAAGGCATGAATTAGTATTGCAAAAAGGAACATGTAAATTTATAATGAAAGGAGAGCTGAATCCGGAAGAAAACCTGTGGCTTCAGAGTTTGCGAAAAGATATTAAGGATGAACATGAAATAGAAAAACTGTTAAAGATATATGAGGAAAAGAAGCATTCTAAACTGTATCAGGCGGCTATGGATGCAATAACCAGAGCAAACTGGAAAGCAATGATGGAGGTGAAGGGAAATATGTGTGATGCATTAAGAGAATTAATGGAAGACGAGTTTAAAGAATTTGAGCAACAAGTGACGGAACAGGTAACAGAGCGAGTAACGGAACAGGTAACAGAGCAAGTAACGGAACAGGTAACAGAGCAGGTAACAGAGCAGTTAACGACTCAAATGATTAAAAATGTATATGAAAGTATCAAGGATAAAAATACAATTTCTCAAATTTTAAAACTTCCGATAGAGGAAGTTGAGAAGGTATTGGCGAAGTAAAAGCATAAGGTGATTTATAAAATAGAGGAATTGTATATGGTTAGAAGAGGACTGGAGGAATATTATAGCCTTCGGTCCTTTAAAAATTGATATGAGTTTAAAAAAATGTTTCGTAGATATAAAAAAGTTTGTAACAAAACAGCATGATACGACTCTTAATAGTAAAAGAACATCCGGATGAAAGAAGAGGGAGGTGAGTTCATGGAATCTTTTGAAAGTATATATCGGAAATATTTGAAAGAAATATATTATTTTCTCTTTCGGATATCTGGAAATAAGGAGATAGCAGAAGAACTTACCCAGCAGACCTTTGCCATAGCATTCGAGAAACTGGATGATTTCCGGGGTGAATGTAAGTTGTCAGTATGGCTGTGTCAGATTGCAAAATACGAATATTATGCATGGAACAGACGGCAGAAAAAGTATTCAAATGAACTGAATGAAAACAGTGCAGATCCAAAGACGGATATGCTGAATAGCATGATCGATCAGGAAGATGGACAACAGATACGAAAGATTCTTCATGAACTTCAGGAACCATATAAGGAAGTATTTATGCTTCGTGTTATGGGAGAAGTATCATACAGAGATATCGGACAGCTATTCGGAAAAAGTGAAAGCTGGGCGAGGGTTACATATTACAGGGCAAAAAAGATGATTGTTGAAAAAATGGGAGGCGGCAGACATGATGAAATGTGAAATTATCAGAGACCTGATGCCACTGTATCTGGATGATGTATGCAGCGTAGAGACAAAAAAAGTGGTAAAAGAACATTTGGCCGGATGTGAAGAATGCCGGAAATATATGCAGCAGATGCAGACAGAACTGGAAGTTGAAAAGCCGGTAACGGCAGACAGCCTGGAAGAAAAAAAGCTATTACAGGAAGGAGCGGAGCGTATGAAAGAGCTTGGAAAGAGAAGTATTGTGGATAAGATGATTATCGTGGATACGCTGCTTAATTTTCTGTTGATCGTAACAGCTGTGGTATTGTGTAAGCGGCAGATCGATATAGAAGGTGCTGAGGCAGGGTATTATATAGCAGCTATGGTATTCAGTTTTGGTTTTATTATCGCATTTTTCGTATGCGACTGCATTACATTGACGCAGAAATGGAAAAGAAGAAAGCTTAAGACGGAATGGGAATATAAGCAGATTCCGATATGTGAGAGTTATGCGAAGATATCTATAGGGGTGAAAGTGGTTATTGTATTTACGATGGTGTGTACGGCTTGTATATTAGGGATGTCTAAGATGAAGGGATTACTGGATTTATTTATTTTTTAAGGTGAATTGCTATTTAGTTGATTAACGGAGTTGGCCTCTCGGTCCTTGAAGAACACCGTATAGGACACTTCTTGTTCAGGTTCCATGAGGAAGAAACACTAAGAGCGTGGAAATTTACTAAGAACAAACTCAAATTACGAGAACTCACCCCATTCGGGGTTCAAACAACTCGTAATTTGAGTTTAACGTAAATTTTCACGCTCTAAGTATTTCT
>JBNMJT010000001.1:0-82667 GCA_050873945.1 Dorea sp. | reverse complement strand
TATTTAATTCCTGGGAACAAGCGAATAGAGAAATACAAAGAAAGATGGTGTGCATAGAAAAACGACCGCACATTTTGTACGGTCGTTCATCAGCATCTCATTTTAGATATTTAACCTGTCTACTTGACAGGGGGCATATCATTTCCTGCCAGATGCCATGTTTTTGAAAAAATACTTGATTTTGAGACAGGCATTATGTATAATCCATATTCGGACAAAAACATAAGATGATTTTGGTTTAATTGGAAACGACACAAGTGTATGCTTGATTAACGAACAACACAAGTGTCTTTTTTGTACCCATTTTTAAATATTTACATAAAAAGGAGAACAAAAATTATGCCAAAAAATCTATTTCAAAACGTTATTTTTACTTTAATGATGTCATTTCTGATGGTCTACGTCATGATCTGTTACAATATCCGTCTGAACACGGGTGAGATGACCAACCAGGTATTTCTGATGGCCTTCAGCGAGCTTAAGATCATGTGGCCGGTTGCATTCGTTCTGGAATTTGCATTCGTTGACAAGCTTGCCCACAATATTGCTTTCCGTATTGTAACACCGCAGGACAGACCGTTCGTGATCGCATCTGCAATCTCTGCTGTGATCATTGCGATTATGTGCCCTTGTATGAGCTTTGTTGCAACACTTCTGTTCAAACACGCTGGAAGTAACTTTATTGCAGCATGGTTTGAAACAACGTTTATAAATTTCCCTGCAGCATGCTTCTGGCAGCTCTTCTACTGTGGACCATTCATCCGCTTTGTATTTGGAAAAATGTTCCCGGAGAAGGAACATGCAGATGCTTCCGCTGTAGCAGAATCATAGAGCTATAGAACGATACTAAAAAGAGCGCATAGTGATAAAAAAACTGGGACTACTTTTAATGCAGTACCCAGTTTTTTTATTTCTATGCGTTCGAAAGAAGCTGCCGGCGGCAAGCTCTCTGCGCATTTTCTTATTATACCAACAGCAATGCTACGTTTAACCCTGTTACGATCACCGCAATCCCCAGCAAAAGGACATTCAATTTTCTGCTGTTCGCATATTTTCCCATTACTTTTTTCGACGATGTCAGATATATCTGTGTGAAAATCGTGATTGGAAGCTGCACCGCAAGCAGCATCTGAGAATACACCAGACCTTTGAACGGCTGGCTGATAAACAGAATCATAACTGCCGCCGGGATCATGGTCAGCAGTACTCCCCATTTCGTCTCTTTTGTCCTGATATCATATGGCTGGTTAAAGATGCCGGAAAATATCGTTCCCCCTGCCATCCCTGCAGTGATACTGGATGAGATACCTGCAAGCAGAAGTGCCAGCGCGAAGATAACTGTCGCTGCATTTCCCATTAATGGTGACAACATCTTTCCCGCAACCGTCAGATCATCAATCTGTCTGCCATTCCCACCCTGGTAAAGTGTGGCCGCTGCCATCAGGATCATGGCACTGTTGATCGCCCAGCCTATGATCATGGAAAATAATGTATCCTTAAATTCGTATTTCAACTGCTGCTCGATCACCTCATCATCCTCCAGATTCCACTGTCTGCTCTGGATGATCTCCGAATGCAAAAACAGATTATGCGGCATCACTACCGCACCTAATACACTTAAGATCACCGGCATACTTCCCGATGGAAATGATGGTTTTACCCATCCAACTGCAGCGGCTCCCCAGTCGATCTTCGCGATTCCAACCTCGAATAAGAAAGAAAATCCAATCAATGACACAAATAATATGATCAGTTTTTCAATTCTCTTATATGCATTCGTAAATGCACAGAATAATACCAGCACCAGGATCAGCATACTTCCCAGTCTGACCGGTATATGGAACAGCATCTGTAATGCGATCGCACCACCAAGTATCTCTGCCATCGCCGTTGCTATTGCTGCAAGCATTGCCGTCAGAAGTATGAGGTCTTTTAACATCCTCGGCATATATCTGCTCGCAGCCTCCGACAGACACAGTCCTGTTGCAATCCCGAGATGTGCCGCATTGTGCTGTAATATGATCAGCATAAAAGTAGATAATGTCACCATCCATAACAGCTCATATCCAAATCCCGATCCCGCTGCAATATTCGATGCCCAGTTTCCCGGATCAATGAATCCAACCGTTACCAGAAGTCCCGGCCCCAGATAACGGAGAAAATTTAATGTTTTATTCTTTGACGAATTTCCAGATCTATGTTTCATATATATCAACTCCTTCCAAACGCATAACGATACAGAGATCCTTCCACCGGCAGTTTCTCTTGCATGCTATGGTATAAAAAATCGCGGTTAGTTATATCTAACCACGATTCTACTAAACACTTTCCATATTGTCAATTCATTATATGAACATCATTTCTCAATTATGCCTCTAATCCCTCAGTCCGGTATCCGACAATCTCTCATCAATCCGAAGATCGATCAGCAGTTTAATTCCCAAAGACAATATTCCAAACATATGCAGATTCATGCAGAACGAGAATCCCCGCATCATAATCTTCCATAACACAGAAGACAATGTCTGCATATCTTTCCCCCTCAGCAATTCCCGGAAGCATCTTTTTGCAAGAGGATCCCGTTCATATCTTTTTAATGTATAACGGACTCTTTTCAACGTTCTTCCATGCTCTGTATATTCCATCTTCGCATCAAAAAAGACCGCAAAAAATATAATATAGCGCACCAGATCTTCATATTTTCCGGTTCTTGTTCTTCTTACTATTTTTTCCAGTTCATGTGCGATCCCAATCCAGCACTCCCGGAGCCGGGCATTGTAACGATGCGAAACCGATGCTGTATTCTTCCGGTATACATACCCTCTTTCTTCTATGAACGCATAACGGATTCCCTTTACATAACATTCCGTATTGAACATCTTATCTTCCGCATATTCAAAATCTTTAAATGTAATATGCTGTTCTTTCAAAAATGAAGTTCTGTATATTTTCCCCCATACGTAAGAGAGGTTCCCGCATGAGAAAAATCCCTGGAACCGGAAGTCCTCGGATTCTCTGTCATTATACGAATATCCCGTATGACTGACAGCCGGGAGAAGTCTGCCGTTCCACAGACGGAAATAATTACAGACCACAACGTCTGTATGCTCCTGTTCTATCTTTTTCATTAAGTTTTCTATAACTGTATCCGATGCCAGATAATCATCAGAATCCAGGAACATCAGATATTCCCCCGATGCCTCCTGTATTCCTCTGTTTCTTGCATTTGAAAGACAGGCTTTTTCTTCCTTGAAGACTCTTATAGCCGGATACTTTTCTGCATACGAACAGCAGATCCCGTAACTTCCGTCGTCAGATTTATTTTCTATCAATATTAATTCCCAGTCTTTATATGTCTGCCGGAGTACACTTTCCAGTGCCTCAGGCAGGTATCTTTCCACATTATGAACCGGCACGATAATTGAAAGCTTCATCTCACTACCCTTTTATCTTCTCCATTACTTTTCCTACAATTCTTTTCATCAGTCCGTAGAGCTGCTTCCATTCTTCCGTTCTTCTGTAAAACAGCCACAACAATATATTCGGTATGACCGCACATACAAACAGACGGTATATCAGCTCCGCAAAGACATTTCCCGCAAAGCGCATACAGCACCAGTCCGTACACCACCAGGCGATCCCCATGATCACCAGATTCTTTCCGTAAGTCAGAAAGAATTCCAGCGGCGAACATTCAAAACTGTGTTTATAAATGACATATGGTTCGATCCATACCGACGTCATAAGTGTACTGATGATCGTTCCAAGAAATACTCCTGCAATTCCAAGTTTTATGACAAGTGCAACTGATATTGCCAGATTCAGTACAGCTTCTACAATTGCTTTATATCTGTCATTCCAGAACAGTCCTACCGATTCTTTAAAGACCGTCACTGATTTTTTAGCCCCATTGATTGAGAAATTAACACATAAAACCAGCACAATTCCTGCCTGGAACAGATATTTCTCTCCAAATGCGATCTCGACAAATGGATTCAGCATTTCATACAGGCAGATCCCCGCCAGTCCGTACAGCCACTGGCCAATAAAAAATAATTGTCGAAATACTTTATGTACTTTTTCTTTTTCCTCTGTTATACCAAGGTTTCCGATACTTGCCGCAACTCCCTGGAATGCCTGATCCAGTACCTGTCTGACTGATCCGATGATCAGATAATAGTTGGAATAGATTCCCGCACTGATGACGCCGACAAAACTTGAAATCAGCAGATTATCCGTATTGTTGATCACGATATTGCCCATCTTATGCATCAGCATTGCTTTCACATTTTTAATGATATCCTGCCGTTCTTCTTTTGGGAGCTTATCCTTACAGGTTTCTTTCAGATATGGGAACAGCTTTTCCGCCTTCCGTGACATCGTCACATTTGCCATAAATGTACATACTACCGCAATGATCAGAAACAGGATAAAGTTCTTTGTCAGTAATAAAACAATAATCTGTAAGATATCCTGTAAAATAAGGAATCCATTATGATTCAGCACAGTCAGGTAATTCATCTGATGCGCGTCTACCAGTGTCTTCTTATATATAAGCAGGTATGAAATTACAGAATTCATCAGGTACAGCAGATAGATCAGTATCAGATGATCCACATCCGGTCTGTCTTTCATCAGGATGTCCAGAAACGGAACCAGTGCCAGTCCCGTAACCAGTACGATCACCGCTGTTATCCTGTAAAATGTCCGGAACATTCTCATCAGGATCTGTTGTCTTTTGATGTCTTTTCTTGCGATCGGTCCGTACAAGGCATAAGTGATCGCTGTTCCGACTCCCAGTTCCGACAGAGAAAGAATGTTTAGAATATCCGTAAACAGACCATTGATTCCAACATACCCTTCACTTAAAACCCTGGTAAATACAACCCTGGTAAGAAATCCCATCAAGATTGCCGACATCCTTGCAACAATTGCAACAGATGTATTCATTACCGAGTATTCTGTTCTGGTCTTTTGCTCCACGCTCTCTCATTCCTTTCCTTTCGTCATTCTTTAAGTGTATACGACATGAATGTAGAAAGCAATCCTCAATTCCTACTGTATGCAGGATTCATCCCACACATCAACATGTAACAGATGGAAGAATAATGCAAATACCGACTGATACACCGTACTGGCTTTCAGTTCATTCAGTCTGATGTATCCCAGATGCATCTTAACTGCCACAGATACCGTACTGTCTATAATATTGGATATCAGCACTTCCGGATCCGCATATTCCGTGATTCCACAATCCTTTCCTGTCTTTTCCATATATGTAACAAACGGAAGCAATATATGTTTCCGGGTTTCCAGAAATTCCTTCGTATAGCGTGCCGACTGATAATATCTCCAGTAAAATATCGTTTTTTCCGGATCGCTCATCAGAAAATCCCAGTATGCTTTCCACATCACCCAGCAAGAATGATTCAGTGATTTCCCTGTATCTTCCTGCGGCGCCTGATCCTCCAGTACCTGCTCAACAAGTGCGGCAACTTCGCTGTCTATCTCAAGGAATGCTGTCTCCATCATCTCACCCAGATTCTTATAACACT
The DNA here is from genome assembly GCA_050873945.1 of Dorea sp. Classification (GTDB taxonomy): domain Bacteria; phylum Bacillota; class Clostridia; order Lachnospirales; family Lachnospiraceae; genus Dorea_A. Next base: position 77,112 of record JBNMJT010000001.1, on the reverse strand, counting down.
GATAAATATATGGATCCGAAAGCTCACTGGCCTTTGATATCTTTCTCACCGTTACACCTTCGATTCCTTCCCGGGTCACAACCTGATACAACGCCCGGTGAAGTGTCTGTTTCACTTCTTCTTTATTTCGTCTTTTAATCATTTCGTACCTCCTCTGACATGAATGATTCCGGTCCCCTGCTTTTTTTGAGCGAAAAAAAAGCAAGAAGAAAAAGGATTATCCTTTTCACCTTGCAACTGGCTGACCATGTACCGGCCCCTATAGCTTTGCGTCACTGTGTTTCCACAGCTTTGCCTTTCACATAAATTTTCAGTTATTTCATTTTACGCCTTATTTTTTTCTTTTTCAAGCAAATCCATAATATCTATGAAAAAAGTCCGTTGGATTTTAGCATTTGCTAAAGAATTTCTTTCAAATATTTACCGGAAATTGAGAATCTGCTCTTTATTTTTTTTGATTATATGATAAAATAATGGCAGAAGGCTAACCAGGGAGGTGTTTTTTCAATGGCTAAGACTTATAAAAAACCCATTGTTTCTATAGATTCCGGACTTTCAGAAGGCGTGTATGCCGCAAGTGGTTCCGGAAGCCTGAACGTTCAATATGTTGCAATCTGGGACAGATGGGGAACAAACGGTGGCAAGATTCTCGCACAGCTTGACTGGGCCGGATTAAATGGAACCGTAACCGTACATGTTAATTTTAACGATACGGTTGATCAGGTCGAATACGCAACTACTGTTCCGGGAGCAAGCGGATCTGTATCCGGATCTACTGCCACTCTTACTTTTAATACAGCAGATGCCCCACAGACAATTATGTTCGGAATCCATCTGAATCACGGAACAAGTATTGATAATCTGAAGATTACAGGCTTTACATATTCTGTAAAATAAGATCACACAGGAGGCAGATCATGAAGCAATATACAAAACCAGTTATTTCTGTTGACAATGGAATGGCAGAAGGCGTGTATGCTGCAAGCGGTGCAACATCTATACCGGTGCATTTTTTAAGATATGACGGCGACTGGGGCAACGGTGGTACTGCTGTTTTCACAGTTGACTTAAGCGGCATGAATCCATCACAGTTAACAGTTGTATTAACATTCAATATGAATATCGCCGGCGGATGGGGCGGCGGAGCTTCTTCCAGTCTCTCTGGAAAGAGCCTTGTGTTATCCTGGTACAGCGCACCTTCTTCTGCAGAGATCTCTGTTCAGGTACAGGGTGCCGATGTCAAGCAGTTAACATGCACAGGATTTTCTTATTCAAACAAATAATACATAATTACAAAGGAGGAGACGATATTATGAGTAACTATTCAAAACCAGTCATTTCAATCGATAATGGTATGTCGGAAGGTGTGTACGCTGCAAGTGGTGCCGGATGTTACAGTGCCAGCGCATATATTCATCAGACTCCACAGACAGGCCGCGGAGACTACCGTATTCAGGTAAATGGACATCATAACGCTGATCATACAAAAGAAGCACAGATTCTGACAATTTCATTCAACCAGAACGTGACTTATGTATCCGGTGGTGCCGGACTGATCTCCGGTAACGGAACTACTACTCTTACGATCAAGTTAAGTTATCATCAGAATCCAACCGATAATATCGGTTTTGGTGACCTCGTTGTCACATCTGATGCCGGACTTGCGATTACAGGTGTATCTATTTCAGATTAACAGCATCGGCAGATTCTGCCGGATGCATGGTGATTTATATGATAAGAAAAAGAAGCTGCTCACACCGCAGCTTCTTTTTATATACCTAAAAACTATTCTGATTCCCGGATTGTTTTAAAAATCTTTCACCATCCGGTCAATTTCTTCCTGGTCAAGAACTTTACAGCGTTTCTCCCGGATCGCATAGACCCTGCTGCAGATATTCAGCACCGTTGGTCTGTGCGTTGTTACAATACAGGTCCTCGGATATGTATCCGTCATAATATTTTTCAACACTTTCCGCTCCGTTGCCACATCCAGTGCCGAAGTCGCTTCATCCAGCAGAAGGATCGGTGATTTTCTAAGAAGCGCCCTTGCAATAGACAATCGTTGTGCCTGTCCTTCCGAAAATCCTCCTCCCCTTTCTTTGACAACGCTGTTAATACCATCCGGAAGTTTCTCTACGAATTCCCATGCACAGGCAAGCTTTAATGCCTCTATAATCTGCGCATCCGTCGCCTCTGGCTTTACGTTCCGCAGGTTCTCTGCAATAGTACCGGAAAACATCGTATTTCCCTGCGGCACATAAGAAAACAGGCGTCTCGTAGATGGCGACATCTCTATCTTTTTGTTCCTGTCTTCTCCCGCGCATATCCATGCTTCTCCGGCCTGCGGACGCAGAAGGGACAGGATCAGCCTGAGCATCGTCGTCTTCCCCTCTCCGGACGGGCCGACCAGGGCAACGATCTCATGCGGATACGCTTCTACTGTCGCATGTCCGAATACATTCGTTCCATTATGATAAGTGTACTCCAGATTGTCCATCTTAAGCCCCAGACCTTCCGCCCGGTGCATGCTTTCAAATGTCTTTACTTCTTTGTCCTTACTGTAATCTTCCTGCGGCATCTCCACGATATCCATCAGTCGTCCTGCCGATATCGTCAGCGAGATGGCCGTAGGGATCAGTCCTGTCAGAGAATTTACCGAAGCCGTCAGTGTTCCCGACAACGACAGGAACATGGTCATCGTTCCGTAACTGATCGCACCGCTCCATACTCTGTAGATTCCCCAGCCGTAACAGCTGTAAGATACCACAAAGCCGATCACCGACATCAGAACCGATGTCAGAACTGACATCTTCTGAAACTCCAGCCTCATATCAATATAATCTCCCTGGAGCTTCTTCAGCCGGTCTATATAAAAACGTATCATATCAAATGCTTTGATCGTCTGGATATTCGAAAATGCCTCCTGATTGAATCCGTAAAGCTTCGCATTCATGGCAGCACTTCGTTCATTGTTGTTCCGCATCCGCTTAAGAAGCGGTCTGGACAATAATGCACTGAATGGGATACCAAGCAATGCAAAGATGGCAAATGTAGGATCATAATACACAACAACCCACAACGCACTGACGAACTTTGCCGTATAGATGATCAGATTCGGGATCCAGTTCAGGATTCCGTTCGATATATTCGACGCATCGGAACTCCATCTGGTGACCAGATCTCCTGTGTGATATGCGGTCAGCGATTCCCAGTCCGTGACCAGCATCTTTGCAAATATGTCATTCTTAATCTCCGCATCCACCTTCAGGTTAATAAATGTTGATGCATAGCCGGAAGCCTGCCCCACAAGGATATTCGCTATCGAGAATCCGATCATCGCCGCAAATGTCCCAAGAAGTTTTCCCGTCTGATGTCCGGTGATGATATCGACCAGATCTTTGGAAATCATGCTGGAAGCCAGTGATACCCCTGTTCCCGCAAGTCCAAGCGCCGTATAAAGCACCATCGCTTTCCAGTATCTTCTGGCATACTGGTAGATCCATCTGGTCTGTATCCACATCTTCTGTAAGGTTCCCTCTTTCAGATGTTTTTTGATAAGCTGTATTTTCCCTTTCATCTATTTCCCAGAACTCCTTAATCTGTCAATTTCCCGTCTGACTGTCTCTACAGCCGAAGGTTCTTTTGTGCACAGCAGATGCAGAACCGGTACATTTCCTGCAATCTTCTCTGCGAATGCGAGATTCTTCTCTAATAAGGCTTCTTTCCATACCGGCGATATCATCCTCTGCATGACTCTTACCGTCTTCTCATATCCGGAAAGCGGTTCTACATGGTCCCGGCTGTCTCTTCCCAGAAGTACAATCCCGCCAAGTTCATATTCCTTCGTTGTATAGATCCCGGATGTCCCGCACCATGGAATTCCACTGACCACAAGCTTTCCATCTTTTTCTCCAACAAGGTTCAGATCCCCGTTCAGATACGGTGTTCCGGCCAGCTCATGCCACATAGCTGTATGCGTGGATTTTCCCATTCCGGAATGGCCGGAGAACAGCCATGCCCGGTCTCCATACAGGACAGATGCCGAATGAACCGCATAATATCCCCGCCGCTGCGCCAGATAAAGGAAGAACAGGCGGATGGCATGGAACAGATTCTCTCTTTCCTCTTTGCCGCAAGGCTTTCTGCAATAGATCCTTACATAACTTCCGTCTTCTGTCATATATGCCTCATACACATTATCAAGTGTCGGGAATTCTGCAATATAACCTTCCTCCCACTCACTGATGACCAGTTCTTTATTCCGCAGAAGCACCGTTCCGTTCTGTCTGTTTTCCGGAAGATGCTCCACGAATTCAATCTTCTGATCCCAATAACCAGCATCTCCATCTGTTCTTTCTGCATCAATCATAAAATCCTGAAACAGTTCAGGGATCAGTTCTTTCTCCCCAAAGAATCCGATGCGTATTCCTGCGATCTCCATTCCACCGCAGCACTTTATCCCCTCTTCTTTTAACACACTGTCTGTCCCGGTTCTCAGGATTCCAAACATCTTCAGCTGATTTAAGAATTCCGGGATATCTTCCTGCAGCTGCTTCATTTCGCCGGAATCCGTAATCCCATAATGCTCCGCTGTAAGTCTGACAAGTTCCGCCTCTTCTTTGGGTTCTCTCAGGACATTCCAGAGAAATACACCTGTCTCATTTATCGTGATTCCTCTCTTCTGGTCTGCTACGATCTGTCCATACGGAAGCAGAGTGTACACTTCATTTATTTTTTTCAGACTGTAACCATTTTGTCTTTTTATCATATTCTTATCTCTCCCGGAAGATTTCTGGAATTTCAATATTCCAGGTGTTATAATAAATCATTATATACAAACTATCAACAGATTGGAATTATGCTTATGAATCAATCACCTGTACATCATATGGATCCGTCCAGACCAGTCGATATCGAAAAGCTGTTACTGGACGGCTATTCCATCCGTTTAAAACCACAGGGATACAGCATGTATCCTTTATTCATATCCGGACGTGATGAAGCAGTGATCTCCCCATGTGTACCGGAATCCCTGCACCGCGGCGATGTCGTCCTTTACCGCAGGGATCAGAGTATCCTGGTCCTTCACCGTATCTGGAAAGTCACAGAATCCGGATTCTATATGGTTGGAGACAATCAGACAGAGATCGAAGGGCCGCTGCGTCCTGATCAGATCCGTGGGAAACTCACTGCCTGCTGCCGTAACGGACGGGAATTTACCACAGCGGATCCTTTTTACCGCCTGTTGTCCGGCATCTGGTTATGGTTCCGTCCGTTTCGTCCACTTGCCCACAAAATTGCGGATCTTTTCCGCCGCCTCAGGAGAACACTTTCATGAAACAGATCCATGCGCAGAACAGACATATAAAACAACACACACATATTCTCCGGACTGTCCTTCTGACCCTCTGTATCATCGCTGTCATTCTCTGCTTCAGACAGGTCCGCTTCACAGATTATACGCCTGCTGCAGGATCAGAGACAGCAGACGCCCTTTCCAATCCTTACACCGGATTTTACACTATGACAGGCATCGTTCTTTCAGATACCGAGACTCCGTCTATTCCGGATGCGTTAAAATCCATCAACACTTCCACGGAGCTTATCATGCTGGAGATCAATCTGCGGCAATACCGAGACTGTGACTTAAGTGCAGCGGCACTTCAGCATCTGGATGATTATCTGTCCGGCTGGAAAGATTCCGGTCATCAGCTGATCATACGTTTCCTTTATGACTGGGACGGTAATAACCTGAATACAGAGCCTGACAACATCGGTCAGATCCTGACGCATATCCGTCAGACTGCCCCGGTTATCAATCAGTACAAAGATATTATCTACACCCTGCAGGGGATTTTTACCGGGAACTGCGGAGAGATGAATCACAGCAAATACCTGGACAGCCAAAGTATGTCCACGCTTATGAAAGAACTCGCAGCGGATACCGATCCATCCATTTTCCTGTCCGTCCGTACCCCGCTCCAGCGGCGTACGATTCTGGATTCCTGCAGCCTTCCGTCAGCTTCCGATGCCTTTAACGGTACGCTTTCTTCCCGTCTGGGACTTTTTAACGACGGGATGCTGGGTTCTGCCAATGACACCGGAACATATGGAGACGGATCGCATAACACTTCCGAGACACTTGCAGCCTGGTCCCGGACCGATGAGATTGCCTATCAGAATGAATTATGCAATTATGTACCAAATGGCGGGGAAGTTGTGATCGATAACCCCTTCAACGATCTGGATACCGCCATTTCAGATCTGGCTTCCATGCATGTATCCTATCTGAACAAAGATCATGATCTCTCTGTTCTGGACAAATGGAAGCAGACTGTTTATAGCGGAACAGACAGTCCATATGCCGGGATTTCCGGATATGACTATATTTCCCGTCACCTTGGTTACCGTTATGTGCTGACTTCTTCCTCTTGTTCCGGCACTTCACCGGCTGCAAAGACAGCTTCTCTCTCTTTTGGGATTAAGAATACCGGTTTTGCCAGCTGTTACCGTTCCTTCAATCTGTCTGTCTCCATCACAGATTCTGACGGAAAGCTTCTGGATACTGTTCCAGTTAAAACAGACAGCCGCTACTTCTATGCCGGTAAGACTACTAAAATCAATGTATCTCTCCCCGTCTCCGAATACGGTACCGGAACTTTCCAGATTTATCTGAAACTTACTGACCCGGTTCCGGACCGGGAGATCCTTCTGGCATCAGACCTTATACATCAGGATACATATGGTTATCTGCTTGGCAGTCTTAAAGTATCCCATCTACCGGAACACACCAAGTAATACCCCATGTTCTGCATCTGCATTGGCGAACAGGACCGGTTTTCCATCCCGTTTGCGGCGCAGATGCAGGTATACTTCGGTTTCCTCATTATTATTTCTTTTCTTCTGGTCCTTTTTTCTGCCCATCTCCCACAGCAGCTCTTCCGCAACCGTTACAACGCTGGTCTTTCCACTTTTCCACATCCTGGTATCGGCTCCGGTATCTATCCATCTGCTTTTTATATCTGTTGCAGTATCTTTCTCTGCCGGACGGAGTTCCAGCAGACATTCCATCTCTTCATACATCTCTGCAAATCCGGAGTTTTCCACATATATCTCCAGAATTTTCTTTTTTTTCCACATAACATCCCTGATTATCAACCGGTATCCCAGATGCGCACCGATATAATCATAGATACTTATCTCTCTTTTTTCTCTCCTGTTCCTGCGGTGTGCAGATTCGTTCTCTGTAATCCACTGCTCTTTCCACCGGTCCAGAAGCCGCTTATCATATGTACTGTTCAGATAGGTAAGATGCATCTTACGCAGATCTGCTATCACAGAGCATGGATCCTTCTCTTCTCCATCGTTCTGTCCATATACCGCTTCTCCGCCGGATGGTCCGTAAGTTATCTCTTTTTCTATCCATTCAAGCTTCTTCTTCCTGTCCTCCGGACCGGTATAGGTACCAAGATCGGTGTCTGATCCGAAAATCCCGTCATTAAAAAGTACCAGACGGCTCCGCATCTTCTCGTCCGGATGTTTCATGATCGTTTTCCATTGCTTGGGAGTTCTTACTGCAAGACAGCAGCTGTAATCCATAGCTTTCATATATGTCCCGGCAAGTTCTGTCAGCCATTTGTCTGACAAAAACTTAGAACCATGCATCTCCCCCCAGTTTCCTACAAGAAGTCCCTGAACGGCCAGGATATCATCTGCATAGTCTTTTATCTTTGTACCGATCTGATCCATGTGCTCTTTTACCTGTTCTCCCCGGTCTGGTTCGCTCTCCATCCCCCGGCCATCTGTATCATAGGCAAACCGCAGAATCATCATTTTCTCATGCTCCTTAAAAAATTCAAGGATTTCTGTAAGATAATCCAGTCCCCCTCCGGAGATCCGGCAGTTTCTGAATTGTCCAATATGGATCAGAAGCAGTACAACCGTCTCCTCCCGGCATGCTATATAAAGTTCCGGAATCCGTTCTGCAAGATCATACGTGTACAGATGATACCATCCCCGCCCCGGATTCTTTATATCTTCCAGACTTTCGGTAAGATTATTTTTTTGAAATCTTCTTTTCCTGTTCTTTCCTGATATCACCCTGCAATCCTGCTCCTTCATCTACTTTCAATACTTTACACCGGAAGATGACTGCCAGAACACTGAAAAACATACGGAACATATACCACACCGGCTTCAGTCCGGAATGCATGCTCTCTCCGCTTTCTCTCGTATGCATGACCGCCGGGATCTCCACCACTTTGAACTTAAGCAAAATCATCTGGATGATCATATTTGCATCCGGATATTTATCATCAAAATGATTATATTTTGAATAGTATAACACTGCCTTTCTGCTTAACCCCTGCAGACCTGTTGTCGGATCTGCAAGTTCTCTTCCCGTTGAAGCACGCATCATGAAACGAAACAGATGAAATGCCGCTTTCTTTGCCCACGATACATGAAACGGACTGCTGCCATCCAGGAATCTGGATCCCAGAACAATATCCGGATATCTTCCGTCCGTATCTTTCTGTTTCAGTTTTTCATAAATGACCGGTATATTGCACACATCATGCTGTCCATCCGCATCCATCTGGATCACGTAGCTGTATCCTTTACGTATCGCATATTTGTACCCGAGCTGCAGACCGCTTCCATAACCAAGATTGAACACATGCGATACCAGTGCATGTCCTCTTGCCTTCACGATCCAGTTCGTTGCATCTGACGATGCATCATTCATAACCAGTACATCTGCAATCTCTGCAATCTCCGGCTTCTCCAGTTCGTCCAGAACACTCATGATTGTATCTTGTTCGTTATATGCCGGAATGATCACCAGCACTTCCTTGTTCTTCATTTGTCTCACCCATCCTGTCTACTTCATAAGTTCCAATAACAGATTGATCTCTCCTTTATGCACAATATCTTTCTCTTTTGCTGCATTTCCGAGTTCTGTTCTTTTCTCTTTGTCTTCAACCAGACTGATAATACTCTCTGCGATTCCTTCCGGTGTCAGCTGACACAACAGACCATCCTTACCATGCACGATCTGTTCACGGTTTCCGTTACAGTCAGATGCAACGATCGCGCAGCCCAGAGTCTGTGCTTCCTGTATCGCAATACTTTTTCCCTCAAACCTTGTCGCATGTACGTAGATATCCGACTGTTTATAATATGGAAATGGATCGGACACTGCCCCCGGCATCAGGAACTCCTGTTCCAGTCCCAGCTCCTTCACTTTCTTTTCCAGGGCATCTCTTTCATTTCCTTCTCCTAAAATATACCATCTGACCTTGTATCCTCTGTCTTTTATGATCTTCATTGCGTCAATCGCGATATCGTAAGCCTTCTGATATGTCAGTCTTCCGACCGTTAACAGACGGATTCCGTCAAACGGATCTGTGAATCCAGTACCCTCAGCTGCTTTTCTTCTGATCTCATCCTGATTGATAATATTATGGAATACCCTGACTTTTTCCTTATATTGCGGATATACATTCAGGAAATGGGTCTTCACTTCATCTGATACCGTAAATATCCGGTCCAGCTTATCAAAGCAGTGACGGTCCATCGCTTTGGTATAACCGGAACTTTCATAATCAATATGTATAAATGCTGCTTTTTTTCTGGCTTTCACATGGTCTGCCACATAATACGTCGACCCGCCTTCCAGGTATGCAACCGCAAGATCATACGTCTCGTCAAATCTCGGACTTCCATCCGATATCACCCTCCAGAGGATCTTATCCGGCTGGATCTTTCCGTTCTTACGCATTGCAGAAAATGTACGGATCACATAGGCCGCCTTTTTCATGATCTTTCCGTTCGTCCAGAATGTACGCCATACAGTCCGTATCATCGCCTGTTTGCCCTGTTTTGACAATACGGATTCTTTACAGTAATGACTGTTCAGCAATTTTACATTTTCAGGGATCTTATCGATCATCTCTCCCTGTCCCATTAATACATAAAGAGAAATTTCATATTCTTTTTCATCCAGAGACTTCAGTAATTCTATTAATGCAGTCTCTGCCCCTGCACACCCAAGGGTATTGATCACAAATAATATTTTTTTCATCTTATCATCTCCATTCCTTCCGTTTATCCTTGTTCTATTGATCCTGCTTTTCCCCGTCCTGAAGTTTCTTCAGTTCGTGCAGCATCAGCTCATTTTCCTGATTCAGAAGTGACACCTGCATTGCAAGCTCCTGATTCTTCATACTGAGATCAGATATTAAAATACACAAAATATAACTGCCCCACATCGCAAGTGCTCCGATGACAAACATTGCGATCACGGTTCCCCTTGCCAGCAGATGACACCAGCTGGAGAAGACCGGAACCGCACCTGTAAGAATCAGTGCCGCACCCAGGAACTCCCACACAACTGCCAGATTTACCGTTAATTTTCTTTTCGAATGCAGGATAAAAGATAATACCATGATCAGCACACCTACTGCTATCAATCCTGTTTTCATTATAACTGCTGTACTCATACTCTGCTCTCTCCTTCTTCCAGTTCTGCTTTCTTTTTATATACAAGCCCCGACGGCTTCTTTCCCTTTCCATTTGCGATCAGATTACCGCGGCAGAAAATATGTGCATCCATATGTTTTTCCACCCACCGGATCCTTACATACGCGATCGTCCATCCGTTCAGAGCCCCTGCAAACAATCCGGTACCATACCAGATCATGGACTGTTGCGTTGCAATCAGACTTCCAATGAACGTCACCAGACAAAATCCAACCGCCGTATAGACCGCTCCTGTCAGATCATTAAAATAATACAAGAAGATGATCGCCGAATACATGACAAATAATACAAAATAACCGGCTGCCAGCATCGGATAGATCTTCATCGTCATCCCGCCAAATCCCATCCGCGGAAGGAAGATGATAAATAACAGATACACCACGACAGATATAATAAACTGGATTCTGACCAGCGTCATCAGTTCACTTGCCAGCTGGCGGAACATCCGCTGTTTCGTCGTCTCAATGTCCGATCCCCGGCCTCCGATAACAGCCTCTGAATACAGCTTATATTTCTCATGGAAATGCATCTCTACCCTTGCAATGAATATAACCGTCGCCGATATATTGGTAAACATGGCAAGACAGCTCGCCATATCGTAAGGCTGATTACATACAAAGCTTTTTACTACAATCATCCTCGCATCGGTCGTCCAGAATACAAAGTTGTGGATATAAAGTCCCAGTATATACAGAAAGTTCGTAACCACCAGCTGCCAGTATTTTCTGAAATACTGAAGCACCGGTTTATAACGGTTACTGTTCTCCCGGAAATACCTTTTGATCAGGGCGTTTTCCAGTACTGCCGTCAGGAAGAATCCCATCGTCATTCCCAGAAGCATACTCTGGCACACACCCCAGTGAAAAAGGAACCTGAGTACCACTGCCACGATGAATGCAAGAACCATTCCCACAAAGTAATACAGCGATATGCGCTGATAATCTTTACAGATCGACAGATAGATCATGGAATAGAATACCAGCACCAGACTGATATATCCACAGAATCCGACGAACACATATGCAACTGAGACACCTCCAACAAAATGCTCTCTGATACAGAACGGAATTCCAACCAGGCAGCTCAGTATAATGTTCATCATCATCCCAAGATAATAGCATGGAAGAATATCCTGATACCGTTCTTCGTAGATAACATCCGACATATATCTCGACAGTACACTGTTGAAAGGCGCCGCAGTCAACAGGGAAAATATAAATGTATACAGGATCGTACAGGAAAACAATTCTCTTTCTGCATATCCTATTTTTGAAAATCCCAGTACATGCTCCATCAAGATCAGATTCAGGATCACTACCATCATCGGTGCGATCGTCACGACAACACTGTACATGAATCCTGCCATATCTGTTGTTAATGTATTTTTTTCAAATATTTTATTAAGCTTAACACCTATTCCCGCCATCTATGACAGTCCTTTCTTCTTCCCATTTAAGATTCAGACTTTCTGCAAAATCTTTGTATATCTTCCAGTACGTATCCTGCATATATTCGATACGGTATTTGTTCATAACACGTTTATATCCATTTTCACCCATCTGAAGGCGTGTCTCTTCTTTTCTGGCAAGAAACAGCATGGCTTCCGTGATCTCCGACACGTTCATAATATGCGCTATGATCCCCGCATCACCATACGTATCACTTTCCCCGTGGATCAGACCGCTGCAGTTTCCCACATCCGTAGCGATCGCCGGTTTGTGCGCTGCAAATCCTTCCAGGATCGTCAATGGCTGTCCTTCACTGATACTGGTAAGAATCGTCATATCCATCCTGCCAAGATATTCCCTGACATTGATCCTTCCCGTAAATACCACATCTTCAATCTGCATATTTTCTACAAGGTCAAAGCATTCCTGTGCGTATTCCGGATCTTCTTCGCATGGCCCCATGATCCATAATTTTAACCTCGGTTCTCTTTTCTTTGCAAAGCCGAATGCCTGGATCATCGTCTTTACATCCTTGATCGGTGTTACCCTTAAGACCGCACCGATATTGATCCTGCCATCATCCTCCGGGGTCTTTCCCGGAATATCCTGAAAATCCCCGACACGTATTCCGTTCGGCGTTACCATCGTCTTCTCTTCCGGACAATCCAGTTCGATCTGAAGCTCTCTGGCATGTTCGAACAGACTTGTGATCAGTTCACCCTCCTGATAAGCCAGTCTGGACATCTTACGGAACTGTTCGATCCATATATTCTTATAAACACCCTGTACCCAGCTGGCCTTTATCAGTTCTTCTTCTCTTTCCCTTGTATAAATACCGTGCTCCGATATCAGAAGCCGGCTTCCATATATGTGCTTTGCCATTGCCCCTAACACGCCGGCATACCCGGTCGCCACACAATGGTACAGATCAGCCTTCGGAATCTCCATCTGCAGTGTGAAAAACAACGGCAGATAGATCGACCGCATCGTCCACAGGAAATCAGAAAATACGATCTGGCTGTACTTTAACCGGTAACATTCTTTTACTGCCCGCAGGAAATCTTCTCCCATCAGAATGTCATTTACCGATATATCTTCTTTCTGGAACATATCAAATAAGATATTCCATTCTACATTCTGATTGAGCACAAGACTTCTGAGTGCCTGGTATTGTTCTTTTGTCATTTTCTTTCTGCGGCCGCGTCTTTTATTCCAGTCTACATCATCCAGATATAATTCGTGGACCTCTGATACATTTTCCGGCAGTTCATATACATACTTTCCGCGTAAGGACCGGTTTGCTACAATTGCCAGGATCACAAATTCTGTTTTCGGAAATAACTTGATCAGGCTGTGTATCCAGCTGGATACACCTCCTACCACATAAGGATAACATCCTTCTGCCACAATACATACCCGCATTCTATTCTCCTTCTAAGTATACTCCGTTATATATGCTTCATCAAATATGCCTACTTATAAAACATCTTTTCTGTAGATTTCAGCTTTATCGTTACATGACTTTTTTCTGCCTGTATCAGCCATGCATCATCTTCAATTTTTTTATAACTTCCACCTGTGACTTTTTCAATCCCGCGGTCATGCGTTCTCAGAATAATCCACGAAGTATCCCCTGCATTGTCAATGTCCAGTGTAATCGTATCGTTTTCTTTTTTCTGGCTGTAATTCAATGCCAGGAAGTTCCGGATTCTCAGATCCGTCTCTGCTGTCGTTGTTCCGTCAAAATCAGAGAACGCCTTCCAGTAGGAACTTGTATAGGAAGCGAATTTCTCACTCAGCTTTTCCCATACATCCTTATCATTCTCCGGATAAGCCACCTTGGACATATCCGTAAGAATACTGCTGTATCCAAGTGCCGATTCCACACTTTTCATCCGGAAATCATCCCGGTATGTATGCTTGAACCCGCTGATCACTGTTTTTTGTTTTGTCACATAGCTGTTCTGGTATCCAATCAGATCACTGTCCTTTTCATTCGCCTGTATAACCGTGCGTACACTGTCCAGTACAGGTTCCTCCAGTGCCGTTTTCAGTTCCTTCTCACTGAGATTTCCCTGATAAAAGGATGCGAACTCATATCCCGGGACTTTTTTCTGGATAAATGCATCATCTTTCTTTAACTTCTCGCTGATCTCCGTGTCAGAAACACTGTATCCCGACAGGCCGGTCTCTCCTCTTTCTTCATTGATCAGCCGCAGATAATATTCCAGATCCTGTTCCTCCGGTTCATTATCGTCGTTATAATCAAACTGGGGAGCCAGCATACAGGTCAGTCCCAGTTTATTATTCTCATACACAGATGCCGCTGACGGCCATACAATGTCCCGGAATACCCCTCTCAGCGACTGACTGTAAAGCTTCTGCATCTTTTCATCGTTTTCTTCTGCCATTCCCGGATAGTTGGCAAGGATCAGATTCTGCGCATTCACCACCGGATAAAGTGTATACTCATTCGTCTCGTACAGGAACCCCGTCAGCATTCCAAGTCCTGTCGCATCATCCATAAAATCCCCGTTTACCACAAATACTTTTGCCGTATCAAAACTCTTACTCCAGATCAGCGGCGGATACTTATCACGTTTAATCTTCTCACTTTTCATGATTCCCCGCATGTACCGTGTTGTTCCGGTTTCCAGCTTGTACCATGGGAACTCCAGATTAAAGTCCTGGTTTTTCTTTTCTTCTTTCGTCTCTGCCTCGTAAAATGTATTACCTCCGAGAAGAAATCCTTCATACAATTCAATTCCTTTTACTTTTACCTGGTCTTTCTGCACAGAATAGATTCCAAGCAGACTGCGGATCTCTTTATTTTCCCTGATCAGCTCCAGCCCCGGCATCTTACTGAATATCAGATTGATCCCGGCATCCACATATGCTTTCATCTGACGGATTTCCGACGGATCTTTCCAGTTGATGTCCTCCGACTCGATGATCATAAGCTCCGGTGTCTTCACGGAACCTTCCGAAACAGCCTGATCATATGCAGAAAAAGAAGTATAAGATGCCATTCCTTTTTTCATATAGCCTGCCCAGTTTTCCGTCGTACTCTTGCAGGAATCCTCTCCGCCTTTTCCGATATATACAACCTGTCCGGATACACTTTTATCCTGACCGGCCTCATATACGCTGCTTTTTCCCGGCAGATTTTCTTTTTTTACAACATAGGAATTATCTTCATAATGGTTCCATCTTTCCTTCGCAATATTCGAAAATTGAAATAAGAAAAGTATAATTGCCATCACAATCATGATTGCAAAAAAATTTCTCCGTGATACCATACGTCTGCTCTCCTTTTATTTCTGCTCTGCTGTCTTCCCGCTTTTTCCTGCCGGATTATTATATCCATAATCAATTGCAAAATTATACAGATTATATCCATTCTGGCTGACCCTGTAACATACAAATGTGTCATCTTCATAATACACTTCCATGCTGTTCGGATACAGCTCCATGAAACGCTGTGCCCAGTAATACATATGAGACATGGTAACCTGACGTTCCGTCTTCATGTACGGTGCAAGTCCCGTCTTAAAGCAAAGGGGTTTTGCTGCCAGTTTTTCGGAAACTCTTTTTGATTTCCATACTTTCGGATCAATCTGGTTCGCATAGTTGATCGGCACTTTTTCAATAAAGAAATATACCGTATCCGTCGGTAATTCCACAACCGGATTCTTGTTAATATCACGCATCTCTTTCAGGAAGGTAATTGTCTCATAATGATACCCGCTTCCTTTTACCATTTCTGTCTCATCATTGGCCGAACATATCGTCCATGTATATTTCTCATTATTCCTGATGATATTCGTCAGACATGTAACCGCTGCATTTTTTTCCAGTGCCGATGTATGGATCGGTTTTTTATAAAGATGATTCTCTTCCATTCCATAACCACCGGCAATGATCACCAGTAATACAGCCAGATTCATTAACCATGTCCGTTTCATCCACCCGAATATCAGATAAAATACCGCATCCAGTACCACTGCTGTCAGAACTCCTGTGGAATATGCCAGGAAGATCGCCGTTCTGGTGGCGTCCATCAGCTCCGGCAGTCCCAGTGCTTTCAGTGACTGCATGAAAAACATCAATGCCATATAGATGCCGACAGACCATAACATTCCACCATAGTCTGTCCTTCTGAATACCATACTGACCAGACCAAGGATCAGAGACAGCACAATACAGCCGCATAATGCCTGTGCCGCCCGGTAATTATCATTTGTAAGATAATTCTGTGTCTGCCTTAACATCATTTCGAATTTATCTTTTAACTTCTTCTTTATGGACGTATTTGCCTTTTTCTGCTTTGATCCGGTTGTTTTTTCTGTCGTCTTCTCTCCGCCGGAGATGGTTCCATTCTTTATCTTTTCAATCGTCTCCTGATCAACATCTCCTACAACCGTCACTTCATTTCCGTCTTTGTCTTTTATGACGGTCTTATCCGTCCCGGTATTCACGCTTCCGTCTTCATTCGCAGTTCCCTTGATAATATTCATTCCCCAGTAAAGCGATCCCTGCAGAGGATTGCCAAGTGCTACTCCTATCGCCATCGGGATCACTGCCAGTACAACACTCAGGATTGCCGCAACGATCAGCTGCTTCAGATATTTCCAGCGGAAACATCTGAAAAAATATCCGGCCGCTATACCCACGCACAGAACTCCTGCAATCATCGTATTGTAAAAATGTACGGTCAGAGTCAGTGAGAAACTGATGATCAACCCCAGCAGGTACCATTTTCTCTTTTTGACGGCATCTTCATCCTCTTCGGAATATTTCTGCAGAAATGCCACCGCAAAGTAGAGCGTCGGAAATATAAACAGCATTCCATATTCCTGTGGAAGCGTACTTGCATATCTTGCATACGTATCACGCTTAAAGAAATCACCAAGCAGATATATGGCGGTTCCGGCATACGGTGCAAATCTCGTCTTACAAAGTCCCCGCAGCGGGACCAGCAGCGCAAGATGGATAAACACTGTCTGGACAACACCAAACACACGCATCACTACATACGTTTTAAATCCAAACACTGCATGCAGATAATATACGATACAGTGGAACCCATGCGGATACACACCGGCACCAAATATATGATTCTCATCCATCAGATTGACCCAGTATGTATGTACCGGCATATCCGATGCCTTATATCCGTAAACCGTCACAGCATTTTTCCCATATACATAAAATACACCGGTTACGACCAGAAGCGTCAGCAGCACATCCGGCATATAACCGGCCCACCGTTTTATATCTGCTTTTGTAATGGCTCTTCTCTCTTTTTCAGGTCTTGCAAACAGAAGGGTCTTCCATCCCATCTCCCCATGCAGAAGATACCGGATCTTCCGCATATAACTTTCAAGTATCTCCGGAATCTGTCCTTTTTTCTTTCTGTATACCGCAGCTGCAAAAGGAAGAAGTGTTCCAATGATCAAAGTAATCCTTCCGGAAATATGCAGAAATTCCAGAAGAAATACTATATATATAATATAAATATTGCCCGCAAGAAAATAGCCCATGATCCGTTCAGGAACGGTAAAATGTGCGATCGTTTTTCTCAATAATATCCACGGTAAAAGTAATGTTATGAGCGTATAACATACAAAAACTTCTGTGATCTGTATAATTGTCAGTACATTCATAGACATTCCTTTCACCTCCTTAGCTTTTAACTGAATATTCTGATCATTTCCAATGTCTCACTGTCTATTACGACATTTGACCGCTTTATGTCATCCAGTACCTGGAAGAATCTTGTCCTGTCATTCATTGTAAAATACAATTTTAACCGGCATGTATATGCCTCCAGCTCATCCGGATACTGTTGTTCCAGTCTTTCACACCATTTTTCTGTCTTTTCAAATTGCTTTAATTCCAGTAGTTTCAGACAGAGTCCCTCATAACGCTCCGGCGTCAGAGCCTGTGCTTTCTTCCTGTACAGGGCTTCCCCCGCCTGATCCATCATTTCTACAAATCGGGTCTGTTCCATTATGTCAAAGATTTTCTGACCCAGTACCATATCCATATAGTCGATCAGCATCTCTTCACATTCTGTCTCATCCTCTTCTTCCTCCATCATCGCACCGTATAATTCCTGTACATTCGCACGGAATTCATTCAGTTCATCACGGAGTACCGATGCTGCATAATGTGACGTCTCCGAATCTTCACTGTCCAGTGCCAGCATGATTGTTTCCAGAGATTCTTTTACATTTCCCCGTATCACATTGAGCATCAGCATACGGACACTTTTCTGGTCACTGACTGCCAGCGCTTCTTCCAGCGGAACCATATCCCGTTCTCTTTCTTCATCCGCTTTCAGCCTTGTCTTTACACGTTCTTTGCTGAACACTACATCATCCAGATCCACATTCTGTCTGAATATGGTGATATATGTCAGATGACTGAACAGGAAAAACAACGGTCCTACAACCGGACACAGGACCATGACCACGAACCTTATCACATATGTCCGCCGGTTTTCCATGCGCCTGTCATCAGGATCTGTTTCTTCTTCCTTTTTGTCATGAACTGTCGCCCGGATCAGAATCCCATACAACAGATAGATAACCGACACCAGCAGATTCAGGATGCACACGATCAGAAATATAACTTCTTCTCTGGTCAACACTCTGCCACCTCCCTGCCGGAAACAGTGCTATGGCATCCGATTTCCTCGAATCTCCGGATTACATATTCTGCATTCTTTTTGTCTGTATTGGTAAGCAGTACATACGGTTTTCCATTCATAATTCCAAGATAATCAGATTTTCTTAAATTCTTTTCCAGAAGTTCTTCTTTTTTCTTGAATTTTCCCTTCTTTATATCCATTTCAAGCAATGTACATTCTGCCAGTCCGTCTTTCTTTGCATTCATAAACGCAGTAACCAGATGTGAAAATGCTTCTTCTTCCAGAATCTTTGTTCCTTCCATATACCGCTCTTTCCGCAGCGCATCCAGATAGCGGTTGGCACGTACCACTGCATTCTGGATCAGATAACTGATCACCCTCAGACGGTTGGCCTCTGCCAGATTCATTCTCTCCCACGGGATCCCCCATACCATAAGTATGATCTGCATCTCGTCCTCCGAATAGATTGCATTGGCCATCAACGGATAATCCGGATTCATATTGCGGTTAATGAACACCCTGTGTTCTTTTAATTCCTGATACATCTCATCCATCGTACTGTAATGAATAGAATTGCCCATCTGTTTTGCCGTCTGTGATGTAAATGAGAATAATCTCGCATAATCACTGTTCGCTACCGAATAGATTGCGATATCATCACTTTCCATCAGCTGCTTCAGAATCTGTGCCGCATAGAACAGTACCTCTTCCGGTTCATACTGGTCAAGCTTGGAAGTGATTGAATAAATCTTTCCAAGACTGTCCTTATGATTTACAATCTGCTTTTCAAATGTATGTTTCATGCGGACGTTACTGTCATTAATATCCGCAATATCAACAAGCTGTCCGTTCAGATAGCCGATCTCTTCTGCATCCTCATGCCTGATGAAATGCAGCTGATCCCGCATATATCCGACTATCATCCCCAGAATAAATATCTGCGCCATCCACACATAGGTATTATAATTCAGCATAACATCGAATCCACTCTGCTGGTACATCTGCCGGAAACAATAGCCTGCCGTTGCAAGAAGTCCGGAAAATACTGCCTGCTGCTGACCGTATACGATTGCAAAAAGCAGCACATACAACAGATAAAAATCCAGGCGGTCAAAATACTGGCTGCCTACTGCTCTGTTATTAAGCATAAAAAACGGGATAAAGCAGATCATATTTTCTATATACGGAACCAGGAGCTTCGCAATGATCTTCATATTATTCCAGATCTTTCTGCTCCATCTGACGGTCTCATCATCCTTCTGAAGATAGGTATCCCTGTGCTTCTGCATATATTCCACGGTCTGTTTTACGCCTTTATCATAATCATCAAATACCTTCTGGTCAAATTCATTTTTAAAGCGTTCCCCGTTTAATACCAGCCGGAATTTCTCTCCTACCGTGACTTCTGCGATCTCGGTCTTTTCCTTCATATACTTCTGTATGATCTCTGCCAGATCCATCTGCGATATCACGTTTCCTGATGAAATATTATATAATGTATGTTGTAACTTTTCTGCCTCCATGACCTCATAGATATATTCTACTGCATCATCTGCATACAACATCGAGAACAGATTTCTTCTGTTCGCAGATATCTTCTCCGTCCGCAGTGCTTCCAGTATCATCTGATAGCATGGATTATACTGTTTCTCTCCTTTTTTCGGGACTGCATACAGATGATCCAGCCGCAGTATTGCGATATCCATCTCCTGCGTCTTCTTATATGTCCGGCAGATATCTTCTCCCTGTGCGATCGCAACTGCACGGAAATTCTTTGCCGATGCCGTCTCTTTCTCGGCAACATCATCAATGTAAGATTTCCCATATACTTCCTGTGAAGACAGATAGATGAACCTTCCCTTGTGGCTGCCTGCATATGCAGATAACATATTGGTCAGATCTGCTGTATATTGTACCGCCTCTTTTCTCGAACGTTCCCAGCTGTAATTCGTATCATATGCTCCGAGAAAAATAACAACATCCGGTCTGACACTTTCAAATATCTCCTTGATACTGTCACTGTCATATGCAAAATCATATCGCTCGAATACTCTCGGATATGTGAAATGGCTTTCTTTTTTTCCTGTGATCAGATACACCCTGTGGCCGCATTTATTCAATTTGTTGATCATGGTATCCATCATCCGGCTGCCGCCGCCAACCAATAATACTACCATCTTCTCACCTCGTCTCTTCTACGATTCCATATTCATAAAAGAACTGGATCACTTCCTGTATATCCGTCTTCAGTTCCTTTTTTTCTTCTTCTGCTATCTGATACTCCTTCGCAAGCAGTTTTCCCATGGATTCCTCGTCTTCCGTTTCTTCTATATGATTGTAGATAAACGCCGCTGTCTCACTTAATGTAAGAACTCCGTTTATTTCTTCTGCTTTTTTTCCCCGTGGAATCAGGAAAACCTCATCCTCCAGCTGACGCAGAACATAATTTTCCGACCTCTTCATGCGTATACCTTCTTTATTCAAAATGTTAACGTAATCAGTATAATATTTATCATTTTCTAATGCAATTCTCTTTTCACATGTTTTTTTATTATGTTATACTAAATGGAAGATTGATTGACAAGGAGTGAATTATGAACCAGCTTTTTTCTACTTATTTGTGCATGCTCCGCAATGCATATACGAATCAAAAAGAAAATGTAACCATTCATCCGGAAGATGTGCCTGCACTTCAGTCACTTGCACAGCGGCATTTTACATCTCCTTTTCTCCTTCCCTATATGAAATCATACCCGGAAGCATTTTCTGCTCTGAAGCAGCAGACAAAAATGACAATGTATCAGTACTACCAGCTCGAACATTTTACTGAACTTACGGTCTCCCTTCTGGAAGAGGCAGGGATTCCCTATTATCTTTTGAAAGGCATCAGCCTTGCCTCCTGTTATCCCGTTCCGGAATACCGCAAACTCGGAGATCTCGATCTGTATATTCCAGATCCGGATGCCCTGAAAAAAGCAAAAAAGATATTAGAAGATAACGGTTTTATCCTTGATCCAGAACTCTGTGATCATCATGTAACTTATTTATATACCTTTCCGAAAACCGGACGCACCTGCATCCTGGAACTTCATTTCCGGATCGTCGGAATATATCAATATGATAAAGCTAACCAGATTATAGATCATGTATTCTCAACAGATAGAATCCGTCCTGAATATCAGACCATCGAAAGCTCCACCTACCGGGTACTTCCGCCTACCGAATACACTTTTTATATGCTTCACCATATGTTAAAGCATTATCTTTTCAGTGGATTTGGAATCCGGCTTCTGTGTGATTTTACTTTATTTCTTATTTCCAGGAAAAATGATATTGACTTTAAGCAATTGCATGAATGGTGCAAAGAATCCAGGATCTTACATTTTTATGAGATCATTATAGAATGTCTTCACACCTATCTTGGACTGCCGGCTTCCATCGATCCTGACATCCACTATCAGGCGGATATTTGCGAAACCTTCCTGCTGAAAATTATAGAAGAGCGTGATATGGGAACAGTAACTGATACAACGCTTGTAGGAAGTGGTTCTTATTCCAAAGTAAATCTATGCACCTACTTCAAAGAAGGACATCTGCAGATGAAAGTGCGCTTTCCAAAGCTTCACAAATGTATCTTATTGTGGCCCGTACTCTGGATTGCTACATTGGGGTGTTTTCTCTGGAATACATATTTCTACCGGCATACAACGTTAAAAGATACACTTTCTGACTTTCGGAAAACTAACTCTAATTCACAGTTGATCAAGATTTTTGAGAATGAGGATTGATTTGGTGTTTAGTTCATCAGACCGACTACCCGGACCGGAATAAAGGTTAGCAACTCGTTCCTGTTCAGGTTCCATCGGCGGGAATATCTAAAGGCATAAAATTCTGCTAAAAACGGGGTTCTAAAATTTGCAACTCGCCATTCGGCTCAAACAAGCAAATTTTAGAACCCCAACGCATAATTTTACACCTTAAGATATTCCAACACCTCGTCACATTCACTGGAACGAGTTGCTAACCTTTATTCCGTGTGTATCGAATGTCTGAAGAATTAAATGGTGGGAGCGTAGCCTTTGTGATACCGTAGCAGTCTTCGCAAGGTTACCGCTTCCGCCACTTAGTTCATTAACTTCCGCAGCCAGTCACGTTAATGAATTAATAGCAACAATTTTTAAATAGCTCTTGTATATTTCTTCAGCCACTCTTTCTCATCTTCTTCAAGATATGGAGCGATCACTTCGTATACTTTTGCATGGTAATTATTCAACAGTTTCTTATCTTCCGCTGTCATGATATCCGGGTTGATCGCATCCAGATCCATTGGGATCAGGGTGATTGCTTCGAAGTACATGAACTGACCGTATTCATTCAGTGTTCCTTTACGGGTCAGAAGTTCATTCTCCAGACGGATTCCGTGGGATCCTTCGATGTAGATTCCCGGCTCGTCTGTGATGATCATGCCTTCCTGTAAGACTTCTGTCTCGCCCGGACGGTATTTCCAGCGGAAGCCTGCAGGTCCTTCGTGGATATTCAGAAGGTATCCGACTCCGTGTCCTGTACCGTGGTTGAAGTTTAAGTCTCTGTCCCAGAATGGTTTTCTTGCAAGAATGTCAAGAACCATACCTGTAGAACCTTCCAGGAACTTCGCATTGCCAAGCTGTAAGTTACTGATCGCAACCAGTGTGAAGTGGTCTTTCATGATCTGTGGAACTTCGCCGAGTGCATAAGTTCTGGTTACATCTGTGGAACCTTCATAGAACCCAGCTCCTGTATCGGTTAAGAATAACTGACCTTCTTTTAACTCTACATCGGTCTCCGGTGAAGATGTGTAGTGTACGATCGCACCGTGTTCTCCAAATGAAGAGATTGGCTCAAAGCTTGGGCGGATGAAGTTACCCATCTCAGCACGGAACTCATCCAGCTTGTCAGATGCACTCATCTCTGTGATCTTCATCTTGCCGACATTTTCTTTCAGCCATTTCATGAATCTTACATGTGCAACACTGTCTTTGATCTGTGCCTTGCGGATGTTCTCGATCTCAACCGGATTCTTCAGTGCTTTCATGAGGATCGCCGGATTTCTCTTTTCTACTGTCTTAACATTTTCCGGAATGTTATTGAATAATGCATAGTTCAGTTTTCCAGGATCGATCATCGCAACTACATCACTGCCGAATTTCTTCACGTCTTCGTAAATGTCGTTGTATGGGTGTAAGTTTACGCCGTCTTTTGCAAGTTTGGCTTTTAACTCAGCATCTAATTTTCTCTCATCGATATACAGTTCAAAGCTGTCCATCGTGATGATTCCGTAAGATAATACCAGAGGGAAGAAGTCGATGTCATTTCCACGGATATTTAAAGTCCAGCAGATGTCGTCGATCGTAGATACAACGTGCACATTGGTTCCTGCTTCTTTCATTTCTTCGCGGATTCTTGCAAGCTTGCTTTCTACCGTCTCTCCGGCATATTTTACATCCAGATCAAATGCTGGCTCTTCGGATAATACCGGGCGGTCTTCCCAGATCTCATCGATTAAGTCTACCTGATAATTTACTTTTGCATTCTTCTTTCCAGCGATGGCTGCATAGCCTTCTCCTTCGCCGATAGATACGACTCTTCCGTCGAATCCGAGTGTCTCTCCTGCCTGTAATACCTCTTCAATGTATGCATTCATCTCCGGCACTCCAGGCTCACCCATTTTCATAAGTTCTACAGTTGTCCCCTCTAACTGTGCTGCTGCCTGGATGAAGTAACGTCCGTCTGTCCAGAGTCTTGCTTCTGTCTTCGTGATCACAGCTGTTCCTGCCGATCCTGAGAATCCTGTAATGAACTTTCTCGCTTTGAAATGTTCCCCAACATATTCGCTCTGATGAAGGTCTGCAGTCGGTACTACATACACATCAATGTTCTTTTCTTCCATGCACTTACGAAGTGCGGAAAGTCTTTCTGGTACTGTCATGTTTTTGTTCCTCCTTGATATATACAGTGTATTGTTATTATAACGCATTTCTTATCTTTAATCTTCTATTAAATCAGATAATTTTTCTTATCTTTCATAAGTAATGCTTCTTTTGAATGAATGACAGCAAAAAAGACTTTGGAACAGATTTTTTCGAATCCCTTTCAAAGTCTTTCTGCTAATATTATTCTATTTATCTTTACATCCGTCCGGCTTTCCCAAGCTCCACCATCACCGGTGTAAGTCCTGCAACATCCCAGCCCTCAAAGCTGATCATACATAATGCACGGAATAATAATTTCACCGTCTCAGATTCTTCCGTCTGATCTGCATGGTACAATTTCGCCGCCACCTGACAGATTCCCATCAAGATTGCATTCTTAAATGCTCCGATTTCTTCGGATTCCTTCCACAGATTCTCCATATCATAATCATCTGTATTCCCGCATGGTGCCGCACACGTTACACATCCCGGTGAGACTGTATACTTTTCATTTCTTACTTTTTCCAGCATCTCACTCATATCAAAAATACTTGCCGACCAGTCTCCTGCCATCGTCAGTGCTTCTAAAAATACCCGGTTGGTGTTCTCTGTCTTTTCGTTATTCTCACAGGTTCTCGCAAGTCCGATGACCGCACCTGTCAGTTTCTGTCTGATTTCTTCTGTCATGATATCCGTTCCCCTTTTCTTCTTTTTTATTCTCAGGATAATGCTCTTGCATACGTTGATCTACAGAACCTGCCACTGGCAGCTTCTTACGAATGCATGGCAATATAAAACAGTAATCCACAACTGCATAGATCCTGTGTCTATTTTTCAGATTCATTTTTCACCTGCTTCTTTGCCGGAATCACAAAGATAAATATCATAGAACTCACAAACAGCAAAAACGGATAAAACAGCTTCGGCATGATCTGAAATGCCGACACATTATATCCCAGTTCACTCGCCGCAGATATCGCAACCAGCATCTGCGCTCCATAAGGAATGATCCCCTGGAAAATACAGGAAAATGTATCCAGTATTGAAGCTGCTTTTCTCGGTGTGATCCCGTATTCTTCCGCCATATCCTTTGCGATTGGGTTCGCCATAACGATTGCTACCGTATTGTTCGCCGTTGCGATATCCATCGTTCCGACCAGAAGTCCCATACCGAGCTGACCGCCTTTGCGTCCTTTGAATACTTTATGGATTCCTGCAAGCAACGCATCAAACCCGCCATACTCACGGATCAGCGCACACATAGCCGCTACCAGGATTGCCACCATACTCGTCTCGAACATCCCGGAAGCTCCGGAACCCATATTCGCCAGCAGATCTGTTGCTGCGATGTGACCGCCTGCCAGCATGATCACCGATCCAGATACGATACCGATCAAGAGTACCACAAATACGTTAATCCCGATGATTCCACCGATCAGTACCAGCACATACGGAATGATCTGTATTAAATTATATGACTTCGTCACACGTCCTGCGATATCCGTCTGGAACGAAAGAACCAGGATCAGCACCAGCGTTCCTATCGCCGCCGGAAGCGCGATTCCGAAGTTCTCACGGAATTTATCCTTCATCTGGCATCCCTGTCCGTTACATGCCGCAATCGTTGTATCCGAGATAAAAGAAAGGTTATCTCCGAACATCGAACCGCCCATGACCGAACCGATACAAAGTGCCATGTCAAATCCAGACGCCTTCGATACTGCTACCGCAATCGGCGTGATCAGTGTGATCGTTCCAACCGATGTCCCCATCGCTACTGATACGAAGCATGCTACTACAAATAATACCGCAACCGAAAATCTTGCAGGGATCAATGACAGCATAAAGTATGCCACACTCTCCGCACTGCTTCTTCCTACTACTCCGACAAATGATCCCGCTGTCAGGAAAATCAGAAGCATTGTAATAATATTCTTATCCGCAAGTCCCTGCGCCATAATTCCAAGCTTCTCATCAAAACTCACCTTACGGTTCTGCAGACACGCAACCAGAATCGCCGCAAGAAATGCGATAATGATCGGGACGTTATAGAATCCCATCGGAATCTTCATTACATATTCAAACGAGATCCCAAGTCCCAGATAGATACACAAAAATACGCCGATCGGCAATAGTGCTATTGCATTCCCTTTTTTCATTCTTTATCCTCTCATTCCTTTCACACCAGACATCCACAAATACATCTGGCTCTGCTTTCAGCTTTCTCTATTCTTCTAACCGATTCCTCCAAGTACAATTCCAAGAATCAGCACGATAAAACATACCGGAACATAAAAATATTTACATATTGTATAATAATGTTTCGTAAATGGTTTCTCTCTTCCGGTATTGACCTGTTTTTCCACGAATGCCTTTCCGCATACCCAGAAGAACATGATACCTGCCAGTCCTGCTCCAAGCGGGCAGATATAGATAGACAGTACATCCATCCAGTCCGATACGATGCCCTGGATCAAAAGTGATACAACCACTCCCACGATTCCCGTAAGTGCACATGCCGGAACTCTGCCAAGCTTTAACTTTTCCTGCACGGTTGCGATCGGTGCTTCATACAGGTTGATCAGTGAAGTCATGCCTGCCAGCAATACCGCAACAAAGAAAATGATCGCGATCAGCCAGCCGCCCGGCATTCCCTTGATCAGATTCGGAAGAAAGATGAAGAGCAGTCCCGGACCGCCCTGATTCAGCTGTGCTCCCGTCGTTGCCATCGCCGGAATGATCACCAATGCTGCAAGCAACGCTGCAATTGTATCAAAAAATGCAACTCTTCCTGCAGAAGCCGGAATATCTTCTTCATCCGACAAATACGATCCATAGATCAGTGTTCCATTTCCCGCTACCGAAAGTGAAAAGAACGCCTGTCCCAGTGCAAAGATCCACGTCGTCGGATCTGTGAATGCCTTCGGATCTACTCTGAAAATGTAACGGTATCCTTCTCCTGACCCCGGCTGGAATCCGACATAGATTCCAAGGATCACGAACAGTGTAAAGAATATCGGCATCATAATCTTATTTGCTTTCTCAATACCACTTCCGACACCTAACATCAGGATCAGCATGCATGCCACAAGCGCAAGCACCTGCCATATATTATTGCCAAATGCAGATGCCATCTTACCAAAAGCGGCTCCAAATTCATCGACATTCTCCGGCCGGAGCGTTGCGCCGGTAAATGTTCCAACTGCATAGCGCAGGATCCATCCCATTACGACCGTATAACCAATCGCCATAGCAAGTGATCCAAACACCGGTATCATTCCCAGTGCTTCTCCGGCTTTTCTCTTTCCTTTTTTCTCACATGCAATTCCAAAGGCATCGATCGGTCCGGCTTTTGCCGCACGCCCAAAGCTCATCTCCCCGATTACGCCTGTCGATCCGATCAGTATTACAAAGATAAAATATGGTATCAGAAATGAACCGCCGCCATACAGTGATACTCTGGTCGGAAACATCCAGATATTTCCCATACCGACTGCTGAACCGATACAGGCACAGATAAATCCCCATCTGCTGCTAAATGATTCTCTTTTATTCATAGTTTTTCCTCTCTTTGATAATTATAAAGACTTTTTCCATTTTAGCATGATTCCATAAAAAAAGCCATTGGTGACAGTGTTCTTTGACTTTTTTACTGTCCCCAGTGGCTTTAAATTTTTAAATTGCATCCAGCGCATTGGAAATATCCGCGATCAGATCCTCTTTATCCTCCAGTCCAAGACTGATACGGATCAGCTCTGCAGGTACTCCCGCTTCTTTCAACTGCTCATCTGTCATCTGTCTGTGTGTAGATGTTGCCGGATTCAGACAGCATGTTCTTGCATCCGCTACATGTGTCTCGATCGCGCCAAGCTTTAATGTCTTCATGAAGATCGAAGCCGCTTCCCTTCCACCTTTTAATCCAAAGGATACCACTCCGCATCCTCCGTTCGGAAGATACTTCTGCGCTCTTTCATAATATTTATCAGACGGAAGTCCGGAATAGTTCACATAAGCTACCTTCGGATGTGCTTCCAGGAATTCTGCAACTGCCTGTCCGTTCTCTACGTGCTTCGGCATACGTACATGCAGGGATTCCAGTCCAAGATTTAAGATGAATGCATTCTGTGGTGACTGGATCGATCCAAAGTCACGCATCAGCTGTGCGGTACATTTTGTAATAAATGCACCTTCCTTGCCGAATTTCTCCGCATATGTAATTCCATGATAGCTGTCATCCGGTGTACAAAGTCCCGGATATTTCTCAGCATGAGCCATCCAGTCAAAGTTGCCGCTGTCTACGATTGCTCCGCCAAGTGCAGCTCCGTGACCGTCCATATATTTTGTCGTCGAATGCGTTACAATATCTGCTCCCCACTCGATTGGTCTGCAGTTGACCGGTGTCGGGAATGTGTTATCTACGATAAGCGGTACTCCGTGTGCATGTGCCACTTTGGCAAATAATTCAATATCCAGTACAGTCAGTGCCGGGTTCGCAATTGTCTCTCCGAACATTACTTTCGTGTTCGGCTTAAATGCTTCATTTAACTCTTCTTCTGTTGCATCCGGTGAAACGAATGTTACATCGATTCCCATCTTTCTCATCGTTACATCGATCAGATTAAATGTTCCTCCGTAAATAGAGGAAGAGGCTACGATATGATCTCCGCATTCACAGATATTGAACAGTGCGAAGAAGTTCGCTGCCTGTCCGGATGAAGTCAGCATTGCTGCCGTTCCGCCTTCCATCTCTGCAATCTTGGCTGCTACTGTATCATTGGTCGGGTTCTGAAGTCTGGAATAAAAATATCCGGACGCTTCCAGGTCGAATAATTTCCCCATGTCCTCACTGGTTGCGTATTTGAATGTTGTTGACTGTACGATCGGGATCTGTCTTGGTTCTCCGTTTCCCGGAGTATATCCGCCCTGTACACATTTCGTTCCTATTCTGTATTCGCTCATGAATTCTCCTCCTTGGTGCATGTTTTTTCACGCACTCGCTAAAACATACCTTTTTAGTACACTTTAGCACTATAAGGAAGTTTTTTCAATAAAGGATTGCAGATTCTACATTCATAGCAAATATTGTCTAAGAGAATGCATAGTAAAGTGTTTTATTTTACGGTATAATAATAAACAAAAATGAATTTTTAAGGAGAGTTTTACAGTGCTTAATATATATCTTGGTGATATGCCAAATTCAATCTACCATCCTCCCGTTTATTTTGATAACAGATATGAAGATGAATGGATCACCGACTCTTTAGCCGTAGACATGATAAAAGACATTGATAAATCTACTGTGATTGGTCCTCATCTGATTGAAAGTCCGGTACTTGGTCCTATATCTGTAAAAGAATTATCCGGAGGAGTGAAAACACTTATGCTGCTTGCTTTTGATGAGAGTAGTAATGTATTTAACGCATCCGCTTGTGGTGATAATTGTGCGAAATGGATTCTTAAAATCGCACAGACAAAAGATTTAACTATTAACTTACGGCATCTTATGAACTTTGGTTCTCATGAATTTGAAGCAAAAATTCTTAATACTGATACTATCGTTCATAACATGGCTGAGTTTGTCAGCATTGCCGGAGAATATGTATAAAGGAATTGTAATCATGAAAGGGAAACATACAGTTATTGTACAAAACAATAAATTACATTATGAATTTGAAATCAAACGAAACATTACCATTATTCAAGGTGACAGCGCTACAGGCAAAACTACACTGATAGACATGATCCGACAGGCATCTGTTCTTGGTTCATCCAGCGGTATCGATGTCATCTGTGATGTTCCAATCAGAATATTGGAAGGCCCCGACTGGCAGCTGATTCTTCAAAACATTAAAGGAAATATTATCTTTATTGATGAAGGAAATTCTTTTATAAACACCGAAAGATTTGCTTCTCTGGTACGCACTTCCGACAATTATTTTGTATTGATTACCAGAGAAAATCTGTACAATCTGCCTTATAGTGTAGAAGAAATCTATGGTTTGCATTCTTCTGGTAAATATCAGAACACAAAACGTACTTGCATGATAAAAATGCTAAAACTATTTTGAATAGTATTGATGGTATTGAATTTTAATAACATCAGCAACTTGTCACCCACATTCTGCCTGATTCCTAAAAGACCTCGCACGAATCATAATGCGAGGTCTGATTATATTCTAACTATCAGCTATTATGCTGTTCAAGGATTCTCCACAATGTCGTACGGCTGATTCCCAGCCGCTTCGCAGTACGCGTCTTATTCATATTTTCACTGACTAAAACAGCACACACAACCTGATAAGTAATATTATCCAGTGTCTGACTAAGATCTATCGGACTTCCAGACACTGAAAATGAAGTTGTATTTAAACGTTCTTTATTCAAAATATGAAGTATCGTCTCTCTTGATATATATGTAGCAGTTGTCTGTACACACGCCTCAGCAAGAACATACTTTAATTGTCTGAGATTTTGCGGCCAGTGAAATCCCTGCAGCAACGACACTGCCTCTGGCTCTATTCCAGAAATCTGATTTCCATGTTTTATGTTAAATTCATTAATATAAAGATTCGATATACTTGGAATATCCTCCATTCTCTGTCTTAAAGGAGGCAATGTAACAGAAAGGCAATCCAAAGTATATTTCAACTCACGCTCCGTCAACTTACTATTCTGTTCATCTTCCACCAGTGAACAGAGAAATCTGTTTCTTTTATGAAAATTATGTTTCTCTGCAAAAAGAAGAAGCATTTTTAACTGTTCCTGTGACAACGAAGTAATATGCCGGAAATAGAACGTCGTATTTTCATCAAATAATGGTGACGTACTATTCAGGATTAAATCTTTTATCTCTTCATCCGTCGCAATATCACAGTCAATCGTATAATATGGAAAATTGCAGTAATGACTGTGTGCATACAAAAGTTCCGCCATTTTATCTTTTCCTGTCCCGCTTTCTCCGATAATCATAACCGGGAAATCTGACACACTATATTTTTCTGCCGTCTCTCTTAATTCCTTATGTGCCGTATTATTATAAAACAGAGAAAAGAAATTCCCCGAAACATCTCCTTTATTTCTCAATTTGATACAAGAAGACGTCTGAAACTGATCGTTTGTCATCTGCATCACATTAAACAGATAATAAATTTCCGATGACAATGCATATGATTCCAGTGTCATAAGAAAAGTCTTCCCGTTTATTTCATGAATTTCTTTCTGCATTGGTGTACTGTTCCGCATACGGAACATTTTTTTTGCATAGGTCTCTACGGCGGCTCTGTCTGAACCTCCCGAACAGAACACCAGCTGCATATGGCTGTCATATACCAGCAGCTGTTCATTATGCATTGTCTGATTCATCTGGTAAAACTTATTAGCAATCCTGTATTCAGAAAAATACCGGCAAATATGGATGACTTCATCAAATGCCGTTCGAATACTCTCTACCCCCGATGTAATCAGCATGGAAGTAAGACCAATGGAACTGGCATATCTTGTCGAAACTACATCACCAACAACCAGCGAATACCCTTCTTCTTTTAATTTATCAATCATTTCATATGCATTCTTTTCAGATGTAACTGCCTCTATCCGGATATCGTACTGTAAAATATCACGTAACATCTTCGCCGTATCCGCAATATCTGAAAAACCGACAATTGCAAATTTTCCATTAAAATTTTCAGCGAGTTTTATAGAACTTAATACATCATAATAACTTACAGCAATGCCATAGACAAATGTATTGGTGATCTTGCGGATTTCCCGCGCTGTTCCACCACGGGAAATAATCGCATCAAAATGTTCTGCTCCGAGATTTGCAACTATGTCTGCACCATTCTCCAAATCTCCTTCATATACCACAAATTCCATATTATTCCACTCATTAGATATATTTATCATCATATCCTTCAAACCACTATACGGTGCAATTCCTAAAATTTTGAATTTTCTCAAATCCTTTGTCCTCCCGAGAGTGTTTCATTTTAGAACAATTATATCATTATTTTTATTGTTTTTCATATTTTCTTTTGATTTGTTTCATTATTGAACGTTTTATTTCAAAACAAAAATTGATAATCGAATGCAGGCAGAATAAAATTAAGCCAACAAAACGAAGCGCGTTTCAAAATTAAACAACATTTCTAAGGGAGGAAACGAAATGAAAATTTTGAAAACAATACAAAAAGTACCTGGCGGATTAATGGTCGTTCCACTTCTGATTGGTGCAACACTCAATACATTTGCACCGGCTGCGCTGGATATTGGGGGATTTACAACAGCATTATTTAAAACCGGTGCCAGCACATTGATTGCATTATTCTGTCTGTGCAATGGTGCACAAATCAGAATTAAACAGGCAGGTGTTCCACTTTTAAAAGGTGTTCTTCTTACTGCAATGAAATTTATTCTCGGTGCCGGAATTGGATGGATCGTTGGAAAAACATTCGGAATCAATGGAATTCTTGGTCTGTCACCACTTGCACTGATTGCAGCAATCACAAACTCTAATGGTGGATTGTTTGCAGCTCTTGCCGGTGAATATGGTGATGCAAGCGACGTTGGTGCTGTATCTATACTGTCACTGAATGATGGACCTTTTTTTACTATGGTAGCAC
Source organism: Dorea sp. (assembly GCA_050873945.1). Taxonomy (GTDB): domain Bacteria; phylum Bacillota; class Clostridia; order Lachnospirales; family Lachnospiraceae; genus Dorea_A. Next base: position 43,898 of record JBNMJT010000001.1, on the reverse strand, counting down.
TTGGTGCCTCCGGATTGGCTAATATTCCTTTCATCTCTTTAGTTGCCTGTATCATTCCGATTCTTATTGGATTTGTCCTTGGTAACCTTGATGAAGACTTAAGAGAACTGTTAAATAAAGGAACTGTTGTACTAATTCCATTCTTTGCATTTCCACTTGGTGCAGGTCTGGATTTCAAACAGATTGTACAGGCCGGTCTTCCTGGAATTGTACTTGGAGTACTGACAACTCTTCTGACCGGATTCGGCGGCTATCTGGTGATGAAATTCATTCACTCTGAACATCCGGAAGCTGGTGCCGGAATTGGAACAACTGCCGGAAATGCCGTTGCAACACCAGAGGCTGTTGCAGCCGCAGATGCTTCACTTGCACCAGTTGCAGCCGCTGCTACGGTTCAGGTTGCAGCCGCAATTATCGTAACTGCTGTCCTTTGCCCATTACTTGTTAACTTCTTATCCAAAGTAGAAGATAAACGCAGAAACAGAGGTGATACAAATGTTTAAAAGTTTCATCATTGCTGATGATTTTACCGGTGCCAATGATACCGGCGTACAATTACAGAGAAAGGGCTATCCTGTTAATGTAATCTTAAAATGCGAATCTACATTTCCATCTGATACATCCATCGTTTTGGACACAGAAAGCAGGAATTTAACAGAAGAAGATGCTTACCAAAAAGTAAAAAATGCTATAAAAAATACTGATTTTTCCGATTATCGCTATGTGATAAAGAAAACAGATTCGTTATTAAGAGGTAACATTGCAAAAGAAATAAAAGCCGTAGATGAACAGATGCATCCGGAACTGATCATCTTTATGCCGGCTCTTCCGGATCTTGAACGAACAACCGTAAATGGTGTTCAACACTTAAAAGAAATACCTGTTTCAAAGACCGAAATGGCACACGATCCTGTAAAACCTGTATCCGAAGATAACATTACCCGGTTATTACAACAAGTCTACAGCGAAACTGTCACGCATATTGCTGTCTCTGACCTGCAAAACGGAGATATCAGTTTTTCTGCCGGAAGATTATTCTCTGTAGACGCTGAAAGTAACCAGCAAATGCAGACAGTTATAACAAAAGCACTCCACACCGGAAAAAAAATTCTCTTTGTCGGGACTGCTGCTATAGCGGATAATATCTTCGCGCTTGAAAAACCGGTAAAACCATCTCTGGGACTCATCGCCAGTGTAAGCGATGTAACCCGTACACAGGTTTTTCAGGCAGAAAAAGCAAAATTGCCAATTGTAAATGTAGACATTCCCAAATTAATGAAAAATGAACTCAGCAAAGATCAATATATCCAGAAGGCCCTTACCTATTTACAGCAATCCAGGGATGTACTCATCATTTCTTCTGCCACTTATGACAGAGAAGAACTTTCACGAACGATTGCGGTTGCCCAAAAACTTGGTATGTCAAAAGAACAGGCCAGTGAATATACCCAGCAAATCATGGGCCTTATTGGCGAAAAAGTCATTCAGAAATGTGATATATCCGGTCTTTTCCTTGCCGGCGGGGATACAGCCATCGGATTCTTTCAGACCTCCATGGCAGAAGGATCTGAAATCATAGGCGAAGTAGCTGCCGGTATTCCATTAATGAAAATGGTCGGTGGAAAATATCCTGGTCTGAAAGTGGTAACAAAGTCCGGAGCATTTGGTAATCCGGATGCCATCGTATATGCATTAAGAAAATTAAAAGAATAAGGGAGGAATTTTAAATGAAAATCATAGGAATTACAATGGGCGATCCTGCCAGTATCGGATCTGAAATAACAGTTAAAGCATTATCCGATCCAGAATTATATAAAAAATGCAAACCCATCGTAGTTGGTGACGTATCTGTTATGGAAAATGCTTTACAGATCACCGGCTTACAGGATACTCTTACTATCCATCCAGTCAAAAACGTTGCAGATGCTTTATTCAAACCAGGTACCATTGATGTTTATGATATGGGACTTATAACAAATGGAGAAATTGAACTTGGAAAAGTTTCTGCAAAAGCAGGGGATGCCGCTTTTCAATATGTAAAAAAAGTAATTGAACTTGCTATGAATCATGAGATTGATGCTACTGTTACAAATGCTTTAAATAAAGAAGCAATAAATCTGGCCGGACATCATTATTCCGGTCATACCGAAATCTATGCAGATTATACTAATACGAGTAAATATACGATGATGCTTGCTCATGAAAATCTTCGCGTTGTACATGTTTCAACTCATGTGTCTTTGAGAGAAGCCTGCGACAGAGTAAAAAAAGACAGGGTATTAGATGTAATCCGAATTGCCGATAACGCATGTAAAAATCTTGGAATCAGGGAGCCAAAGATTGGGGTAGCCGGTTTAAATCCTCATTCAGGTGAAAATGGTCTTTTTGGAAGAGAAGAAATTGAAGAAATCATTCCCGCAATTCAGGAAGCACGCGCAGAAGGAATTCTTGCAGACGGACCTGTCCCTCCGGACACTGTATTCTCAAAAGCACGCGGTGGATGGTATGACATTGTAGTTGCCATGTATCATGACCAGGGACATATTCCATTAAAGGTAGTTGGATTCGTTTATAACCATTCCGAACAAAAATGGGATGCGGTTTCAGGTGTCAATATCACGCTGGGACTTCCAATCATCCGAAGCTCTGTAGATCACGGAACTGCATTTGATCAGGCCGGAACTGGAACCGCCAGTGAACTGAGCCTTGTAAATGCCATTGATTATGCTATCAGACTTGCAGAACACCAGAATTAATTAACATAATATGTTTATAGAAATACAAGAGAAGCTGCCGGTGGCAGCTTCTCTTGTATACTTTGGTATAAAACTGATTGACATTCCATCCTTTTATTCAATTGCATCTGTCTCAATCACAAATTTCACATTACCATCCATCGCTTTATCCTTACCGCTGAATGTATTGTATTTGCAATCATCTGATGTCAGCACTTCGATTCTGTCGAGTACGTCACCGAGTTCATCTTCTACGGTACTCTTTAACTTGCTGGTTCCTTCTTTGTCGAATTTTGCCATTCCTTCAGCAAGTTCCTTTGCACCTGACTGAAGTTCGGAAGCTCCGCTTCTCAGTGCACTGCTGTTTGCTGCAAGTGTTGCAGATCCGGAAGACATCTGGCTTCCCAGTGTGTTCAGTCCGCTTGCCAGCTGGTTGGTTCCGCTCTGGAGTGTATTGACACCGGCTACTAATGTCGGGCTGCTTGATTTCAGTTTGTTAGCACCGCTTACTAATGAAGTATTATACGAACTCAATTCCGCAAAGCCTGCCTTCAGACTATTCATACTGCTCATCAATCCACTTGCCTGCGTTAAAACTCCTTTTGATTCATCAATTGCATTTAATTTCTTCTTTAAATCTGGTACCGCAGTATTTAATGTTTCTGTACCTTTTCTTAATTTTTCTGCATTATCTGTAATAAGATTTACATTGGCTTGTATTGCTTTTACATCAATTGCTGGCATTTTCGCAATATCAATCTTTGTTAAATCACCTTGCATACCAGCAACCCCATCTGTGGCATTCTTTGCAGCCTTTAACGATTCAATTGCACTTGATATAGCTTTTGCCTCTTCTGACTGTTTATCTTCTATTGCAGCAAGTTTGCCAGATAATTCGTTAATAGAATTATCTATGGCTTTTGAACTATTTGATGCAGTTGTCTTTGCATTGTTAATTACTGCATTATCTGCATCTACAACTCCATTGATACCCTCGCAAGTCTTCAATAACATATTCTGAACATTATCAATTGTCCCTAAAGTCGTCTGCATACTCTCAAGCGTTGCTGCTATCGTCTGGATTGGTGCCACAATATCATTCGCCAATCCAGAGCTCAAGTTATCTGTTTCTTTCAACAATTCATTTCCTGTATCTACCATAGCATTTACTTGCGCCATTAACTGCTCCACATTTGTTGAGCCAAGCGTCTGCTGTACAGCTGTTGCCAGTTTTGTTTCTCCTGCCACATAACCATTCACACCATCTGCCAGTGTATTCACACCATCCGTATAATCCTGTACACCTTTGACAACCTTATTCACACCGTTCACATACTCTGTAACGCTGCCGCTCAGTTCTCCATTAGATCCAAGGTATTTCTGGATACCGGCATTCAGCGTATCCACACCGTCTGTATAACTGTTCACACCATCGGCCAGTGTTCCTGCACCGTCTGCCAGTGTATCAGAACCGCTGACTAACTGAAGTGCCGCATCTTCCAGATCATCCAGTGCTGTCTGCAGATCATCAACATTTACAATACTGTCCATATCCATATCATCTAACAGATCGGATAATGCTACCGTATAAGTAGAAGACATTGTAAAGTCTGTCACGTCTGCCTCAATACTTAAGCTTTCCGGGATTGTTACTTTATCGCTTTCCTCACTGCTTAAGTTCAGGCTGTCTTTTAATCCCGGCATTCCGAATCCGACAACGATGTTCTTATTGCCATCGGAAATGATCTTACCATTGTCGATCGTTACGTTGCTGAATGTCTCATTTGGAAGGATCATGCCTGTCATCATCACAAATGGTGTATAGACTTCTGTATCTTTTCCGTCTACGGATACATTCTGCTTTTCGTTGTTCTTATAATCTACCGTGATCTTCAGATGTCCGCTTTTGCCTTTTAACTCTGACGGCTTCATCTGTTTTCCGTCTAAGTAATATTTTAATTTTACAGATACCGGAAGTTTCTTATCGGTAGTTCCCTGATAATAGATATCCTCACCGTCTGTTGACCAAGTGAGTTTATCTCCGTCTGCGGTATATTCCTCATCGCCTTTTACATTCTTGATATCACTCAGTGTGCTCTCATCTTCCAGATCCCCGGATACGCTTCCGGAATTCTTAAGCCAGTTGGATACGGTTACTTTGTCTGTCTTACCGCTCGCTTTGGCATTTACATATACCGTCTCTTCTTTATATACATCACTGTCTGAAGTTCCACTTGCTGCGAAAGCCGGTGTTACACCCATCATCACTGACATTCCAACTGCTACGGATGCTGCAACTTTTCTTTTCATTTTCCTATTCTTATTCATAATTCCTGCTTCCTTTCTTCCTGTCATGAAATTTATCATGGATCATTAACAACAGGTTACTTTGCTCCACTTGTCTGTGCTTTTGTCTTCTTCCCAAGAAATCCCATCGATGTCTTGCAAATTAATTTGTCAAATATCATGAACATTGCCGGTAATACCAGAAGAACGACTACCATACTGATAATGGCTCCTCTTGCAAGCAATGTACAGATCGAACCGATCATCTCAACCCTGTGAGTAGCAGGCAACTCCGAATGTTGCGGCGAAGAAGCTTAAGCCACTGCTGATGATGGACGGCATGCTCGTTTTATGTGCGATGCTGATCGCTTCCATCTTGTCTTTTCCAAGACTTCTCTCTTTCTGATATCTCGTCGTCATCAGGATCGCATAATCAACGGTTGCTCCTAACTGGATCGCACCGATAACGATACTTGCCACGAACGGAAGGCTGATTCCCTGATAATACGGGATCGCCATATTGATCATGATCGCGAATTCAATAACCGCTACCAGGATAACCGGCAGTGAGATTGATTTGAAAATGATCAGGATGATGATAAATATTGCTGCGATCGAAATGACATTTACATTGACCAGATCGACGTCTGTTACATCCTGCAGGTCTTTCATCAGAGGTGCTTCTCCGATGACCATTCCTGATTTATCGTAAGATTTTACGATCTTATCTATCTTTTTGATCTGTGCATTTACCGGATCTGTTGCGGATTCATACTTCGTACTTACAAATGCAAGTTCATAATCATCACTCTGCAGCATCTTACGGACATCCTTCGGTATCATCGAATCCGGTACGCTCGGTCCGATCAGTGAACTCATACTGATGGTCCATTTTACACCTTTTACTTTATCGATTTCCTTGAACATCTGCTGTTTGTCTTTTGCACTCATGTTCTTATCCATCATGACGATGTGCATGTTACTTGTACCGAAGTCGTCTTTTACTTTTTTGATCGATACATTACTGTCCAGTGTTGCTGGAAGTGAATCCGCGATGTTGTAATAAATCTTTGTATGGTTATTACCGTAAATTGCAGGAAGCAGCAATACAAGGAATGCTACGATCCATACTTTATAATGCTTTGTAATAAATGCGGACGGCCGGTCCATGTTGCTTAAAAGCAATTTGTGTCTTGTCTTTTCGATCGGTTTGTCGAATACAAGGATCAGTGACGGCAGGACCGTTACACAACAGAGTACTCCGATCACTACACCTTTCGCCATTACGATACCAAGGTCACGTCCAAGTGCGAATGTCATAACACACAGTGCGATGAATCCGGCAACTGTTGTAACGGAACTTCCGACTACCGACTTGAATGTATTGGCGATCGCATGCCCCATCGCTCTTTCTTTCTCGCCCGGGAACCGCTTCTTATTCTCTTCATAACTATTCAGAAGGAAGATGGAATAATCCATCGTTACGCCAAGCTGCAGGACTGCTGTCAGTGCCTGTGTAATATAAGAAGTTTCTCCAAGTATGATATTGCTTCCAAGGTTATACAGGATCGCAAGTCCGATACTTAACAGGAACAAGAACGGAACTACAAATGATCCAGATGTAATCTCCAGTACGACCAGACTCAAAAGTGCTGCGATCACTACATAGACCGGAAGTTCTTTCATTGCGATATTCTTAATATCTGTAACGATACCTGTCATACCACTGATGAAACACTGCTTATTCGCAATCTTACGAAGCTGTGTCAGTGCCTCCATGGAATTGTCGGATGATGTCGTGTCATCGAACAGTACCAGCATCATCGTTGCATCTCCGTTGATAAATGCTTTTCTTATATCCTTTGGAATCATCTCCACCGGAAGACTGATATCTGCCACATCGTCATACCAGAGTACATCCTGAACATGCGGCACTTTCTCAAATTCCTTTTCCAGCTTCTGTACGTCCTTCATATCCATGTTCTCGACTGCGACCATGGAGAACGCACCCATTCCAAATTCATCTACCAGTATATCCTGTCCTTTTACCGTCTCCAGGTGATCCGGCAGGTAACTCAGCAGGTCATAATTTACTTTTGTCTTTGCTATACCGATTATTGATGGGACAATTAATAGAACTCCTATTATCAGCATCAATATTCTGTGTCTGGCAATCCATTTGCCAACTTTGACCATCATTTCCATCTCCTCTTATTTTCTTTATGCATATCTTATTATAATCAAAAATGACCATTAGTCAATATTTTATCTGAATTATTTTTATTTCATTGGAAATCCTTATCCAGAATGTTATAATGAATACATCTACAGATTCTTCCGTCATCAGCCTGATGCATGACGGTGAGATAAATGATTACACAAACCAACGATAGGAGTATTCTCATGAAAAAAAGAATTCTTTCTATATTATCAATTATTATCATACTGAGTCTTTTCCTCTGCTCCTGCAGCAGTGGACAGAACGGACAATCATCAAAAAAAGGATCGCAGCTTCCTGTCCTTACGATTGGAAGTTCTTCTTATAGTCCCTATTTTTATATCGATGAAAACGGTTCCTATACCGGAATCGATAAAGAGATTGCCGAAGAAGCATGCCGCCGTCTGCATTACAAAGCTGTTTTTAAAGAAGTTGCATGGGGTAAACAGACACATATGCTCAACAAAGGATCCATTGACTGTATCTGGGGCGGTTTTGCCATGAACGGAAGAGAAGATGAATATACATGGGCAGGTCCTTATCTGTTAAGTCCGATCAGAGTCTGTGTCCGCGCCGACAGCAATATTTATTCATTTGACGACTTGCGTGGAAAGACAGTCGGTGTACTGGTCAACTCCAGAGGGGAATACTATTTTCTGACTCAGGAATACAGCTCCGACTTAAATGTTTCTTCTTATAATAGTCTGGAACATGCTTTTGCAGCATTCAACAAAGGTTATACAGATGCAGTCGTCGGACATGAGGCTGGTCTGAACCAGTTTACCGGTGATTCCCCAGATCTTTACCGCTATCTGGATACACCTGTACACATCGCACAGCTTGGTGCAGCATTTAAAAAAGGAACTGATTCGGATTTTCCTGAAAAGCTTACAAAGACCTTAAAGGAAATGAATGCTGATGGTACAATTCCTGAAATTGCGGAAAAATACGGATTAAACGCATCCAATTTCGTGGAGGTGACATCTGATGACAACTAAAAAAGACAGGAAAAAGAACTGGACTCCGTATCAGCTTTTTCTGATCATTGTCCTGCTGAGTCTGATCTTGTTCTTTCTCCTTCTGAACGGAACCTATAAGAATGATCAGAAGACAACCATCTCTCTGGCATCCGAAACCATTTCCTTCCTGGAAGATGCCTGCCAGCGGTATGAGAACAGTGCGCTGGACACTGCTGCGGAATCTATGCAGGATGTTCTCAGTGACACGGTCACACTGCGGAATCATATGAATACCGAAACTCTGGAAGACCAGACCTTTCTCTCACAATATGCTTCCGAACAGCGGCTGACCGGTATTCTGATTCTTGATAAAGCTCTTAATCAGGATGCCGGAATTACCTTATCCGGAACGGATGGCTATTCTTTGTGGAAAAAGAAGATCCACAATTATGACCAGAATGCATTTACAGACTATCCGAACAAGACATTTACGGACCGCATTACACTTCATGGCACAGCATATGATGTTGCAGTTGTTTCCCGTAAAGATAAAGAAGGCCTGATTCTCTGCTATAAAGACACAGAAAAAGAAACGACCGATACCTATGCCCTTTCTTTTGAAACAATGCTTAAGAATAATACGTTCCACAAGAATCCACGTATTATCATCACAGATAATAAAAAGGTTCTTACAACGAATATACCGGGACTGCAAAGTCTCACCACGGTGAACGACAGTCCGCTGACGGACAGTAAGAATTCCCAGGAATGGACTGCCGATGATCTGATCAGGATTCATTTTAACCGCAAAAGCTGGTATGGCCTGCGCAAAGTATATGGTCAGTATTATATTTACGTATTCTATTCGGCGAACGAAATCTTCTCGAATATGATCCCGATCACAGCCGTTGCAGTGGCATTCTATGCGATTGCCTGCATTGTTATGCTCCTGATCCGCCAGCATTATCAGCTGGAATCGAATCTGAAGCAGCAAAAGCAGATCCGCACCATCAAAGCAATTGCAAGCCTCTATTCTTCAACAGCACTGATCGATCTGAAGTCAAAGACAACGGAACCGATCCACCTGTCCCCGCAGCTTTCCCACATCTTAAAAGGGAACCGGGATACCAAACGTATGCTGCACGTTATCCATGAACAGGTGATCGCACCGGAATACCGGGCTCAGTTCGCAGCATTTGCAGATCTTGACACGCTTGCCGGACGTTTGAAGAATAAGACATATCTCAGCTGTATTTATCAGGACACCGCTGGTACCTGGTATACGACTTATCTGATTCCGGAACGTCTCGATGATGATGGCAATGTAACCGTTGCTCTTGTCGCCAGCCGTAATATTAACGATTACAAATCAAAAGAAGAAGAATATAAAGAAGTACTCCGAAAGACTGCCCGTGATGCGGACCTTGCCAACGCAGCCAAGACGACCTTCCTGCGCCGGATGAGCCATGATGTACGTACTCCGATCAACGGTATCCGCGGAATGGCCGCAATCGCCAGACGCAGGATCCGGAATCCTGAAGATGTAGAAGAATGTCTGGACAAGATTCTTTCTTCTTCGGATTATCTTCTGGATCTGGTCAATGATGTGCTGCGTATGAGCAAACTCGAATCCGGCAAAGTACTTCTGGAAGAAAAATCGTTCAACCTGAAAGAGATCATCACTGAAACCGTATCTTTCATCGAAGTACAGGCGGCGGAAAAAAATATTCATTTTATAAATGAATCACTGGATCTGACACATCCGGATCTGATCGGAAGTCCGCTCCATATCCGGCAGATCATACAGAATATTATGACAAATGCGATCAAATACACGCCGTCCGGCGGAGAAATACGCATCAGCTGCCGCGAACTGCCATCCCCGTCCGCACCGGAACAGGCCGTCTTTGAATTTACCTGCGCTGATACCGGTATCGGCATGAGTGAGGAATTTCAGGAACATGCATTTGAGCCATTTGTCCAGGAACACGATAACGCCCGTACTACTTATGCCGGAACAGGACTTGGTCTTTCTATCGTAAAGGATCTGGTCGACCGCATGGGTGGAACGATTGAACTGAACAGTAAAAAAGATGTGGGAACCACGTTCATCATTACACTGACACTGAAGATTGATTCTTCAGTACTACCGGAAACTACCGGAACAGACAGCTCGCCGCTCTCCATTGACGGCACCCGTATCCTGCTTGTCGAAGATAATGAATTGAATATAGAGATTGCCCGCTCACTTCTGGAAGACGAAGGAGCTGTCGTCACCACTGCTGTGAACGGACTTGAAGCAGTGGATACTTTCCGGGATTCTTCTGCCGGTGAGTACCAGCTGATCCTCATGGATGTAATGATGCCGGTCATGGACGGACTTGAAGCCGCCAGACAGATCCGGCTACTGGATCATCCGGACGCTGTCTCCATTCCGATCTTCGCCATGACTGCCAACTCTTTTGTCGAAGATATCCAGAAGAGTAAAGAAGCCGGTATGAACGAGCATTTCACCAAACCGTTAAATATAGAAGCTCTCGTAAAAGCAATCTGTCAGTACTGCAAATAATAAGTTTCACAAAAAAAGAAACAACACATTCTGTACGATGCCATTTTATATCTCATGACATTGACTTTCTGTGTTGTTTCTTTTTTCTTTTAATATTTTATAATTGCATTATTTCCGCATCGGACAGCTTCGTCTCTCAATTAGTGAGCTGCAGCTTCTACATTTCCTGTAACTTTTTCTTTGCGCTTATCATGCATTGCAAATAATCCGGCAAGTAATGTTCCGGAGATCGAATGCCATGTGCAGGATACTGCACAGATAATTGCAGATTCCGGTGTGGATGCGAACTGGGCTGTCGTTGTTGCAAGGTTTGTTGCAAGTCCTGCATTCTGCATACCAACTTCAATAGAGATCGTTCTCTTCTTAGATGTATTCATACCAACCAGTTTTCCGGCTCCATATCCAAGCAGATATCCAAGACCGTTATGAAGCAATACTGCTACAAAGATCACAACTCCTGACTGGAAGAATTTGGCTCCCTGTGAAGATACCACTCCGCCGACAACACATGCAAGTCCGAGAACGGCAACTCCCGGCATGACTTTCTGGAGCTCACGGAATGTCTTATTCTTTCCAAACAGATAATTTAATAAGAATCCGATACCTACAGGAAGGATAACTGTCTCGATGATCGATACGAACATCGGAAGTCCTTTGATCGTGATCTGTGTACCGCTTGCCAGGAAAGATACCATCAGTGGTGTCATAACCGGTGAAAGCAGTGTGGATACCGTTGTCATTCCTACAGAGAATGCTACGTCGCCGCCGCACAGATAAGACATGATGTTGGAAGATACACCTCCCGGACAACATCCTACCAGGATCAGTCCAAGTGCGATTCCATCCGGCAGATGCAGCACTTTTGAAAGTGCAAATGCAAGGAATGGCATGATCAGGTACTGAGCGATCGCGCCGACACAGATGTCGAACGGACGCTGTGCAAGAATCTTAAAATCTTCAGTTGTGAGTGTCAGTCCCATACTGAACATAATAATACCAATGATAATAGACTGGCATGTGAACTTATTCGATACCATATCTGTGAACAGTGCCAGGTTGACCCAGCCCATCATAGACGGAAGGAAAAATGTAACCACTGCGATCGCGATTACAACGATTGACGTGTAGTCTGATAAAAATTTGCTTGCTTTTTGTAATGCTTTCATTACTCTTCTCCTCCTTTAAGCAATCACCGTCCACCAAATTTCTCCTGCATACTTTGATATACAAAAAGTCCCTTTCCAGAGTATACTCTGAAAAGGGACGAAATCTATCCGCGTTACCACCCTAATTCTGTAGAATCATTCTACAGCTCTCATTCACGTACTATCATACATGTTCCCTGTAACGGGGGATACCGGCGAGGTTTACTTTGATATTGCTTTCAACCCGCTTCTTAGAGAGGATATCCTTATCTGCTTATTACCTGCTTCCACCAACCGCAGGCTCTCTGTGAAATAACGATAGATACGGCATTGTTCTCATCAACGAATTTCGGTGAACTATATGTGTTTTTTACAAGTCCTTATTATAAACCTGTCATTTCAAAAGTCAAGTATAAATTTTCATACTTTTGCATAATTTTACATCCAATCCTGCAAAACAGCTTAGCCGATCTTTTCCATCTTCTGTTTGATCTTATCCTGCATTTCCACCAGAATTTCAAGCAGAAGCGGATTAAATGTGCCACATTCACCTCCAAGGATCATTTCCATCGCCTTCTCATGAGAAAATGCTTTCTTGTACGCACGTTCGCTGATCAGGGCATCATATACATCCGCAAGCGATACGACCTGTGCAGAGATCGGAATCTCCTCCCCCGTTAATTTATCCGGATATCCTCTTCCATCATAACGTTCATGATGCCATCTGCATATCTGATAGGCAATTGAAATCAGAGGTTCATCCTTATACCGGTCCATCTTCTCCAGCATGGATGCTCCGATCAATGTATGCTGCTTCATCTGTTCAAATTCATCCGTCGTAAGTTTTCCAGGTTTATTTAATATTTTCTCGTCAATTCCTATCTTTCCTATGTCATGAAATGCTGACGCTGTCGCGATCATATGACAGTCATTCGGTGATAACTTATACTGATCCGTCTTCTGTACCAGCTGTTCGATCAGCATCTCTGTCAGTGTCTTGATATGCAGGACATGCAGTCCGCTGTCTCCGTTACGGAACTCTACGATCTGGCTTAACACCTCAACCATCATCTGGTTATTCTTTTCTTTTTCCTTCATCTGGTCAGATACCATGGCAATCAGACGTCTCTGCTTTGCATATAGTTTGATCGTATTAAATACTCTCTGATACACGACATCGCAGTCAAACGGTCTGCTGATATAGTCCGACACGCCAAAGTTAAATGCACGCCGGATATATGCCTCTGACTCCTCACTTGATATCATAATGACCGGAACGTCATCGATCATATGATTCCGGTTCATAACCGTCAGCACTTCAAACCCATCCATTACAGGCATCACAATATCCAGCAACACCACTGATATCTTCTTCCCATATTTTCTGAGAAGCTGCAGCCCCTGTCTTCCATTCTCTGCTTCAATGATCTCGAATTCTTCCTTCAGCATCTCAACCAGGATTGCCCGGTTCATCTCCGAATCATCCACGACCAGGATCTTCTGTCTGCCTGTTGTATCCGGAACTTTCTGATCCTGCTCTGTCACAACCATATTCTTGCTGTCTTTCGCCTGATACATCAGATGATCAGCCCGCTCCACAGCTGCCTCAATCTTCTCCGCATTACTGATCACACCACCGACACTGATCGACAGCTGGATATTGGAATACCCCGGGATTACCGTCGTATTGACTTTCTGCTGAATTCCGTTTAATTTCTTTACAAATGCTTCCTCTTCAATCCCAGGCATCACCAGCAGGAATTCATCCCCTCCGAAACGGATCAGACGGTCTGACCTGCGGATACTGCTCTTGATCACATCTGCAACTGCACATAACACAGTATCTCCCGCATTATGTCCGTATGTATCGTTATATAACTTAAAATCATCCAGATCTATGAGAGCGACTCCTGCCGATTCATCCGAATCCTTCACCTCATCCTCATAATATCTGCGGTTATAGGTGTCTGTAACTGCATCTTTATACAGCTTATCATTATAATGCATGAACAGGTTAACCACTCTTTCGTGATTCAGTTTTCCAAGCGACCAGTTCGTATCCAGACTCCGGATCAGCTCCATCACATACGGTTCTCCATCAATCTCAATACACCGCGCAATTACCTGATAAAGCTTTCCTTCAAATATCTCAAACTTTCCTTTTTCTTCCCCTGCGGTGAATGCTTCTTCTATTACACACTCTTCGCACGGCTTCCGGGCACTTTGGAGTTCTTCGCGTCCCCATTCTATGACCACTTCTTTCTCCACCTGTCCCTGATCTGTATTCCTCATCATCCGGAAAAGACGCACCATCTGAAATATTTTCCGGAAATGACGCATTTCTTCTTTCACCTGTTCCATTGTCATGATATCACTCATATATGCTCCTCCCTCATCCGGATGTTCATTCCCTACTCTCTGATCCTTGGAAGATTCCATCTGTAATGTGCCGCAAGAAAACGTATCAGCATAACGATCAGTGACGATACCACCATCGCCGGAAGTTCACCGTAACTTCTGTATATGATCACACAGATCCATGCCCCGGCGATCGATGCACACGCATAAATATGTTTTACAAATATGTACGGCGCAACCCCTGCCATTGTATCCCGCAGCAATCCTCCTCCGACTCCCGTCATAGTTCCCAGAAAGACCAGCAGGAATGTATTATCGATATAGCCGCAGCTGATACCTTTTGTCACACCCATTGCCGAAAAGATTCCAAGTCCTACAGAATCCATTGCTAACATAATTTTATCATAAATCTCACCAAAGCCATCCTGCAAGTATTTTCTGCGGAAATAAATAATAAAAAATACAATCAACGCTGCGACCACCGCATAGATCACATATACCGGGTGCAGAAGTGCCGAAGGTACCTTCCCAAGTATAACGTCACGGATCATACCTCCGCCAACCGCCGTTGACACACCAAGTACAATGACTCCAAATATATCCATGCTGCACTCAATTCCAACCATTGCTCCCGAAGCTGAGAACGCCACCGTTCCGATCAGCTCAATCGCAAATATAATCCAATCCTGAATATCCATCTTACTTTCCCCATCTTGTCCTTTATTTCTGTAAATTTTCTGTCATGTTCAGGTACTGTTGTCCTATTTTTGAAGTTCTTCCAACATCTCTCTGACTGTCTTTCCATATACCGGATGACGCTTGTAAGGCGCAATCTCGTGAAGCGGCTCCAGTACAAATTCCCGCTTATGCATCTCCACATGCGGAATGCATAAAGTATCCGTCTCCACAACCAGATCATCATAGAAAATAATATCCAGATCCAGCGTTCTCGGTCCCCAGTGTATGATCCGTTCTCTTCCTGCTTCCTTCTCAATACGGTTCAGTTCTTTTAACAGTTCTTCCGGATAAAACAGCGTAGAAAGCTTCAGACATCCATTTAAGAAATCCGGCTGGTCCGTCACCCCGTACGGAGGTGTCGTAATGAATGTCGATACCTTCTCTACCTTCGTGTTCTTCAGCTCATCCAGTGCACGGACCGCATCTTCCAGTATCCCTCTGCTGTCCCCCATATTCGATCCCAGTGCAATGTATGCCGTATGCCATTCCCGTTCAATCTCTACACTGACCGTCTTAAGCGGCAGTCCGACCGGTGCCCACGGTTTCTTGATCTCAATCTGCACTTTCTGAAGTCCCGCTATACGCACCAGCATCTCCTCTGCCAGACCTTCTGCAACCTTCTCCAACAGTTTAAATGTATGACTTTTTAAGTACTCTGTGATAAATGCACTTGCCTCTCCATAATGAATAGATGCCGTCAGCTCATCCGTCAGTCCGGCCAGTCTGGTATCTGTATACATAACCGCCGATACCACGAATTTCTGCCCCAGTACATTCTCCTCCGGAAATACACCATGATTGGCAAATACTTCCAGATCTTCTATCTTTATCTTGTCCAGTTTCATCTCATTCCTCACTCTTTTTATACCTCATGTCCCCGCATGATTGCTTTCGTCATCTGAATGGCTCTCTTATTCTTCTCTACATCGTGAACACGCACGAATGCACAGCCCTTCTGTACTCCATATACCGTAGTAACCATCGTACCTTCTTCCCGTTCCGTCACCGGAAGATCCAGTGTCAGTCCGATCACGGATTTTCTCGATGTTCCAAGCAGTACCGGATATCCCAGTTCGTTCAGGATCTCCATCTTGTCGATGATCTCCAGATTCATCTCATAAGTCTTTCCGAATCCTACCCCCGGATCCAGGATGATCTTGTCATCTGCAATTCCTGCTTCTTTTGCAAGTCTTACACATTCTTTCATATCGTCCATGAAATCTTTCAGGAAATTCTGATATTCTGCCGTTTCACGGTTATGCATCAGACAGCATACAGCCTGATACTTTGCGATCACGCCCGCCATCTTCTCATCATATTTCAATCCCCAGATATCATTGACAAGATCTGCTCCTGCCTGAAGTGCAGTCTCTGCCACATGACTTTTGTATGTGTCGATCGACACCGGTACATCAAATTCTTTCTTAAGCGCTTCAATAATTGGCGTCACTCTTGCAATCTCTTCCTCATCCGTGATCTGAATGTGTCCCGGACGCGTAGATTCTCCGCCAACATCGATGATATCCACACCTTCTTCTACCATCTGGCGTGCATGTGCCATCGCGGCATCCATTCCGTTAAACTTTCCGCCGTCTGAAAAGGAATCCGGCGTCACGTTCAGGATTCCCATAATATATGTGTGATTTACTGTATCAAATTTTTTTCCGCCTATGATCATATTCTTATCTCCATATTCTTCTCTTCCTCACTCCAGTTGCATTTCTTCTCTGCTGCGCAGGAAAGGCACATTCTGGAGCGTTTATCGCTTTCATAAAACAGTTCTTCTATCGGCTGCATATGTTCGTGCCGTCTGCGGTGCCCTTTGACCGCCAGACAGATCAGTTTCTTCTCTTCGTCTGTAAATGTAACCCCGTCCGGAAGCGAATCCAATATCTGTTTCGCTATTTTCTCTCCTGCAATCTCATGCGGGATCTGCTGACGGTACTGGAACGATTTTCCAATATCATGCAGCACTGCTGCCACATAGATCAGCTCCTTGTCGAATCCGAGTCCCTCTTCCAGATTCTTAATATAGGCAATTCTTGCCACATCCAGAAGATGGTTCATCTGATGACAGCAGAAGATCCTGTCTGCCTCACATTCCTGAATACGCTTATAGTATGTCTGATATATCTCATGATTCACCACAGCATTCAGGCGGGGCATTCTGTCCTGTGTTCCTGTTACTTTTTTCATCTATATCTGTATCTCTTTCTTTTTTACCGTCCAAGCATACGGAAGAATCTCTCTTCCAGCGCCGGATCTGTCTCAAATACACCACGTCTTGCGATCGTCACGGTCTGGCTTCCCGGCTTCTTGATCCCACGCATCGTCATACACATATGCTCTGCCTCGATCATGACCATGGCACCTTTCGGCTGCATATGCTCCATCAGTGCATCGGCGATCTGTCCGGTAAGCTGTTCCTGAAGCTGCAGTCTTCTTGCGAATACTTCGACCGTGCGCGCCAGTTTGCTAAGTCCTACTACTTTTCCATCCGGAATATATGCAATATGTGCTTTTCCGTAAAAAGGAAGAAGGTGATGTTCACACGTAGAATAAAATGTAATATCTTTCTCTACCACCATCTCATGACTGTCAACGGTAAATGTCTTGGAGAGGTGCTTTCCGGCATCCTCATCCATGCCTCCATATATCTCTTCATACATTCTTGCGATCCGGTCCGGTGTATCGATCAACCCTTCCCGGTTCACATCTTCTCCCATTCCTTCCAGGAGCAGGCGCACTGCCTGTTCTATCTTCTCATGATCTATCATATTCTTTCCTTTCTATTCGGATTCTCTGTACATTCTTCTACACACCGGATCACTTCACTTAAGTATGACAGCGATCCACACGCAATCACAGCCCGGTTCTCTGTATCTTCTGCTGCATATGTATATGCTTTTGTTACGGCATCTTCTATACTTTTTTCTGCAGATACATCCATCTTATCGTCTGTTTTGTCTCTGTCATTTCCATCCGGATCCTGTACGCCCGGATCCATATATTTCATCCGTTCTTTTTTACTGTCTCTGACACACGCTGCAAGCTTCTCCGCCGGCAGTGTACGCTCCTTATTCGGAAGATCTACTGTATACACACGCTTTACACCTGGACACAGGATGTGTACGATCTTGTCATATTCTTTATCTTTGAATACTCCCATGATCAGGATAATCTCTTTTTTCTTTTCTTCCGGCAGACTTTCGCCCGTAAAATACCGCTCGATCGATATCTTAAGCTTCTTCGCCGCATCCTCATTATGCGCACCATCCACGATCACCACCGGATCCTCTGACAGACAGGTAAAGCGTCCCGCCCATCTTGTCGCATCAATACCTGCCCTCACTGCCTCTTCCGTGATCTGATATCCCAGTTTCTTAAGACTATCGATCACTTCCAGTGCCGTCGCAAGATTCTCTCTCTGGCACTCGCCTGCAATGTGGCTCTGCATATGTGCATATCCTTTATATGAAAATGTAAGTCCTTTGTAATCTTCTGCTTCGACTGTCATCCGGTCCGGCTCTGCTTCTGTATATGTATAGCCCATGTCGTCTGCTTTCTTTTGCAGGATCTGTCTGACATTCTCCTGCTGCCTTGCAGATACTACCGTACATCCTGGTTTGATGATCCCTGACTTCGTCTGCGCGATCTCTTCCAGTGTATCGCCGATCACACCCAGATGATCCACACTGATTGTTGCAAATGCTGCACAGACCGTATTCCGAATCACATTCGTTGCGTCCGTCTCACCGCCAAGACCGGTCTCCAGTACAACCAGATCACAATTTTGTTTCTTAAAATACAAAAAAGCCATCGCCGTCTCTGCTTCGAACACTGTCGGGACAGGTTCTCCTTTACATGCAAGCCGGTCGATCGCTTCTTTTATCTCCTCCGTGATCTCTGCGAATTCCGATTCAGAGATCCATTCCCCATCTATCTGTATCTTCTCCAGATAAGAAATCACTGTCGGTGAAACATATCGCCCGGTTTTGTATCCTGCCTTACTTAATATCGTTGAAGTGTATGCAAGCACAGATCCTTTTCCATTCGTTCCTGCAATATGTATGAACTTCAGATCATCCTGGGGATTCCCAAGTTCACGCAACAGACCTCGAATCGTATCTAAGCCAAGTACACTTCCGTATTTCGACATCTCGTCCAAATATACCCTTGCTTCTTTATAGGTCACGTCTTTATTTTCCTTTCATTTGAAAAAAATAATGCTGTCAGCCGGATATTTTTATTTCCGGCTAACAGCACTATCATACCACTATTCGATTACTCTAACAAGTGATTGTCCGTTTATTTATGCAAAGAATCTTCCCCCTGCAGTTTCTGTAAAATACCGTATTGCTTAGATATTCAGCAGATCACTGAACACCTTCAGTGCGCCGTCTGTCTCATGGGCAAGTACGCGTTTTGCAAGTACTTTACCAAGCTGTACACCTTCCTGGTCAAAGCTGTTCACGTTCCATACGAATCCCTGGAACATAACTTTGTTCTCGAAGTGTGCAAGGAGTGCACCGAGAGATCCCGGATTTACCTACTCACCGATGATGATGCTTGACGGGCGTCCGCCTTCGAAGTTCTTATTGCGGTTCTCGTCAGATTTACCACATGCAAATGCAACGATCTGTGCAGCTACGTTCGCACACAGCTTCTGCTGGCTTGTGCTGTCCTGGATCACAACATCTGTTGCCATCTGGCTGTTCTTGTATCCAACAAACTGTAATGGCACGATGTCTGTTCCCTGATGCAGTAACTGATAGAAGGAATGCTGTCCGTTTGTTCCAGGCTCTCCGAAGATAACCGGACCTGTAGGATAATCTACCGGCTCACCGAATCGGTTTACAGATTTACCATTAGACTCCATATCTAACTGCTGTAAATGTGCCGGGAAACGGCTCAGTGCCTGAGAGTATGGAAGTACGGCTGTACTTGGATATCCCAGTACATTTCTCTCATATACACCGATCAGTGCATCCAGCATTGCAGGGTTCTTAAATACATCTTTATTCTTGGAAAGTGCATCTTCCGCTGCAGCACCGTCCAGGAACTGTGCGAATACTTCCGGTCCGAATGCCAGAGATAATACAGCACCGCCGACTGCTGATGTAGAAGAATAACGTCCTCCGATATAGTCATCCATGAAGAATGCTGCAAGATAGTCATCACTCTTTGCAAGCGGGGATGTCTCACTTGTAACAGCGATCATATGCTTGGAAGCATCCAGTCCTGCGTTCTTTAATGCGTCTTTAACAAATGATTCATTCGTTAATGTCTCAAGTGTTGTTCCTGATTTTGATACCAGTACGAAGATAGAGTGTGCAACATCAATAGAATTCAGCACACCGGCTGCATCATCAGGATCTACGTTACTGATGAATTTGGCTTCCATCTTGAATGTATCATTCTTCTTAGCCCAGTTCTCAAGTGCGAGATACATCGCACGAGGTCCAAGGTCACTTCCGCCGATACCGATCTGTACAACCGTTGTGAACTTCTCGCCTGCGCCGTTTGTGATCTCTCCGGCATGTACTTTGTTGGCAAAGTCTGCGATCTTAGCCTGCTGTTCTGTATAGAATGCACGCTTGTCCACTCCGTCAGCTTCTACCGCTTCTCCGAGCTGTCCGCGGGTCATGTGATGAAGTACCAGACGTTTCTCTCCTGTATTGATCACTTCTCCATTGTAAAGTGCTTCGAATTTCTCTGCCAGCTGTGCTTCATCTGCTAATTTTGCAAGTGCTGCCAGTACTTTATCATCAACCTGCTTTGCAGCATAGTTATAAGTAAGTCCTTCTGCCATCGGAACGCTGTAATTCTTTACTCGTTCTGCTCCGCTTTCTCCTGTCATTGCCTCTACAAGATTTACTCGTTCAACCTTTTCCAGTTCTTTGAATGATGTAAGGGTATCTAAGTTGTTCCAGGTAATCATAGTGTTAGATTCCTCCTTAAAAATAAATATGATCTTTCCGGTCATGATTCAGACCGTATTCTATATAAATATTAGCATATTTTCACCATAATAACAATTGATTTCATTGAACCGCCATTTATTCAATGCTATACTGGATATAGTGAATCTGCATGGGGATATGCAGAGAAAGGACGTACTATATGGTAGAAAATATTTTTTTGAAAGATCAGAAACCAATCAGCTTTGCTGACTATTTACATTATAATCCGGAAAGCCGTGAGAATCTCGGTGCCGAACTTCCCGTCATGGTATACCGCATGCTGGAATATTCTCTGAAGGATGAACTGATCAAACGTTATGGCAAAGAAGAACAGATTGAAATCTTCCGCAGTGCCGGACGGACTGCCGGAGAATTCTTCGCAAAGCAGTTCCTTAACATGGACCAGTCTCTGGACAAATTTGTCGGCGAACTCCAGGACCGTATGCAGGAACTGAAGATCGGTGTACTCCGTATCGAAGATGTCGATGAAGAAAGCGGTAAGATTATCTTAACCGTTTCCGAAGATGCCGACTGTTCCGGGCTTCCGATCCTTGGTGAGACGGTGTGCAACTATGATGAGGGATTCATATCCGGAATCCTCTCTCTCTATTCCGATAAGCCATACACTGCGATCGAAGTCGACTGCTGGGCAACCGGAGACCGTGTCTGCAGATTCCATGCCGCAGTAGAAGATGCAGAATAATTTCCGGCTGACAGCCGGGAATGATTATTTCAAGTATTATTTCAGGAGACAAAACGATTATGGAAGAACGCAACTGCCAATTATTATTTGAATATCTGAGGAGCATTCTGTATGACAATGAGGTCATGTCTCTCGATATTCAGGATCTGGACGAACCATTTCAGAAGCTTGGAATGGGACTTCAGTATCTGGATCATGCTGTCCATGAGATGAAATTCTGCTCTGCTGCACTGTCCAACGGTAATCTGGCAGATTTTACCCCTTCCAGGGACAACTTTTTGTGCGAAAATCTGAAGAACATTCATGCCAATCTGAACCATCTGACCTGGCAGGCAAAGCAGGTGGCTAAAGGTGACTATTCCCAGACAGTTTCCTATCTTGGTGAATTTTCGGAAGCTTTTAACACCATGACAAGACAGCTCCGTGAGCGGGAAGAATCACTGAAACAGGAAGCAGAGATGGAGAAGAACCATGCAGAGATGGTCGATAACTATAATGGACTTCTTCTGGATCTGATCAAACGCAGCGAAGAAGACATTCTCGTAACAAGTGTCAACAATCCCCGTATCCTCTATTCCAGCCGCAATATGATCGAAGAGCTGCAGAACTATGAACTTTATAAGATTTTCCTGGAAAAGCAGGCGCATAACCTGTTAAAAAAGGCTTCCGATGAGTCCTCCTACGAATGGACCTGGGATGCCGAAGACTCTTCTCATCATTTCTACCGTATCACAACGGCTCTGATGGAATGGCAGGGTGAGGAGGCTTACGCACACATTATCCTCGAAGTCACGAAAGACAGACTCGAACAGGACAAGCTGGAACAGGAAGCTTACTTTGATACACTGACTCAGATCGGTAACCGGTATTATTTCCAGAAGAAGCTGGATGAACTGTTAGACAGCGGGGAAGACCTGATCTTCTGTTACTGTGACCTGGATCACCTGAAGTATGTCAATGACAACTTTGGCCACATGGAAGGTGACTGGTATATCTGTCATTTTGTAGATATTGTGAAGCACAATATCCGGGAGGATGACATCTTTGTCCGCGTCGGCGGTGATGAATTCTGCCTTGTATTAAAGGGCTGCCCGAAAGACGTGGCACTAAAAAAGATCCGGCAGATCCAGAAGGATTTTTCTTCCGAATCCACCAGACCGTATGATAAGAACTTCAGCTTCGGTATCGTACAGCTTCCGGAAGGACACGGAGCTGTCAATGTAGATGATATCCTGACACAGGCAGATGCTGCCATGTATCAACAGAAGAAAGAACATAAAAATATGCAGATTTAATCTACAGAACCTGCCACCGGCAGCTTCTCTTGCATATTATAGCCAAAAACGAGACGGACCTTATCTCCGTCTCATTTTTTTCATCAACAGATATATGAATCCGGCGATCACCACGCCGATTCCTGCTCCCAGGATCTGAAGTGCCAGACTCCGGTGTCGGAACAGATCTTTCACTTTCTCCCAGAGGCTTTTATTTTTTGCATCTTCCCGGTCTTTCCTCAAGTCTTTTTTCTTATAAGCAGTTCGTTTTCCCCTTACAAGAAGTCTGTGCGTATTTTTTCCAAATGGTGTACAGGTTACGAGCGTAATATAATCTTCATCCGGATCGATCTTCAAAAGACTGATATCTTCCGGTTCTACAACCTTGATCTGATCCACCTTATATGCAAGCACTTCATCCAGCACATGGATGTAGAATTTATTCCCCTTCTTCATCTGATCCAGATTCGTAAAAAGCATCGCACTTGGCAGTCCTGAATGTCCCGATAATACGCAGTGTGTCCCTTTTCCGCCAATCGGAAACGATGTATTCTGCAGATGTCCGATTCCCTTTTCCAGAGTCTTTTTATCCGTTCCGTGATAGACCGGCAGATATACATCAATCTTCGGAATCTCTATATATGCCATGGTTCCGCCTACACTCAGCAGATCTTTATAGCTGTCATTCAGAAGATTCCATGCCTCTTCATCAAACGGGTCTGTCAGGACGGTGCGGTTATTGATCAGGCTTTTATTATATGCCCGGACGGATTTCTTAATCTCTTTGATCTCTTCTTTGGACATGCCTTCTGTCTTTTTACTATATTCCTGAATAATCTCTCCCTGATGTCTTTGCATGTACCAATTACTAATATTGGGGTAGAAAAAGATTCCTACCCCAAATAATATCACTGCTACCGCAAATATCGTTGAAAAATGTTTTTTCATCTTATCTGCCCTGTATGTGTTTTAGTTTTCTTTACTGTATTTTCTTCTTGAAATTACAAAGTATGCGATTCCCAGTAATGCGATCACAACACCTGCAATAGACATGAAGAACATTGCTGTGTCACCTGTCTTAGGAAGTGTGAAACCTTTTACGTTAGCTACTTTTGCAACTGTGTAATAATCTTTATTATTTAACTGTGTATTAGTAGATCTGTATTCTTCATTCACTCCGTCAATCATTGTTTTATCGCTATTTACAACAGGAGTAATCGTAACTGCCTGACGCTCTGTAAGGAGTGTGTATCCGGTAGGTACTCTTGTCTCTTCCAGATAATATGTCTTTGCGATTACATCGCCATTTGCATCGCTGTCAGCACCAAGTCCGTAAATATAGAACTTACCTTTATCGCTTGCTTTGATCGTATCTGTTGCATCTGAAGCTTTTGATACTACATATTTGGTTATTCCATCTGAATCATTAACAACCTTGAACTTCAATGCATTTCCGCCATTCTCGCTCTCATAAAGCTTGAATTCTGCACCTTTCAGTCCTTTGCTTTCATTACCTTTTTCAAACTTTAATCCGTCAATACCGAATGTGTATACACGTACGCCTTCAGTCAGAGTATTTAAGTCATTTGCATTAACCCATGTGTCTATTGGCCAGAACAATGTGGCATCTGCGGAATCTCCCTTTGTCACGAAATCAGTTGTTACTTCTGAATCATACTTAATTGTGATCTTTTTGTCTGTTCCAAGTACGTCTTTGACTTTATCCATCACAAAGTTAATCTCATACTTGACCGCATTTTCCGGAGTAGTTACATTTCCATCTTTATCCTTATAAATCACTTCATAATAAGTTGTATCTTCTGTATTTTCCAGTTTGCTGCCATTAACAACTACTTCCAGATTCTTAATTCCAATTAAGCCGTCATTTGCTTTGTCTTTTACCTGGAATGTCTTATTTACTCCATATTCCGGGAATTCCGGTGCAGTTACATCTACTTTGTAAGTTACATCGTCACCGATTGTTACTGTAGTGATCTTTTTATCCTTATTATTTACGACAATATTTTTTGTAAGTGTCGGGTTAGAGTGTTTTACGTTCAATACAACACTATGCAGATAATATTTATCTGAATCCTGATTTTTACCATTTCCAACAACAGGTTCCAGAGTTGCTGTCATCGCCTGATATACATCATTTCCGACAACTTTGACAATATACTGTCCCATATTTACGCTTTTGAAAATTGCCGTACCATCATTATTATTCTCTGATGCAATCCAACTGCCTGTATCCTGGCTGATTACTTTGAGGATTGCAGAATATACGTGATCTGCACAATCTGCCTTAGCTTTATCATCTGTCTTTTCTTCATATGCATCTACAAAATCTTTTACAGTAAAATTATCAATTTTATTATCTGTATCTATAACTGCATCTGCTGCTGTTTTGATAGCATCACTTGCCCATTCATAAGTAACATTATTGGAACCTGGATCATATGTGATGTTTACAACCTTATAAGCCTTTGCTTCATCATACTTTGAACCACTCTTTCCAAGATTTTTAACAGTTATATTTGCAAAATTAGAACCGCCATCCGATTTCAAAATTGCTGAATCTCCTGCCTGTTTTTCTCCCGGAGTATCCGTACTCGTGTTTTCATCCGCGAAAACAGTCGCCGACATACCAAGAAGTGTAATTATCGA
Organism: Dorea sp.; assembly: GCA_050873945.1. GTDB lineage: Bacteria > Bacillota > Clostridia > Lachnospirales > Lachnospiraceae > Dorea_A. The sequence continues at coordinate 18,283 of JBNMJT010000001.1, read as the reverse complement.
CAATCCTGCCGCCGCAAGACGTTTCATAATTTTCTTTTTCATCTTTTCTCATCCTTTCCTCTTTTAGTTAGATAATAGTAATTTTATTTATTTCAAAGGTAACCGGTTAATTACTTACCTTCTGAAATCTTCTTTTTCCGGTTCAGATACAGCCATGCTCCTGCTGAACCGATCACCAGCATTGCCAGTAATGTGTAGAGTGTATATCCTCCGCCAAATCCCGTCTTTGGAAGACTGATTCCGACATTGGTGAACGTAATAGAGAATACATGTCCCTTTGAAGTTCCTTCTGCCTTAGCTCCGTCTATTGTGACATCTCCGTATTTATCCGTCTTCACCTCATAGACTTTGCCGATCGCTGCTTCATACTTATCATTGTCTTTCTTGATATACTGATGACCTGTCGGCAGTTTCGTCTCTGCAATATAGAAAGTGCTGCTGTTCGGCAGATCTTTGAATTCCGCAACTGCTTTGTCCGGATTTCCACTCTCTTTTTTTGTCACCTGCTTTGTTACAGCTACTGCATCGATCGTAGTATTTCCCACCTTCAGCTTCTCCGTATCTGTCTCTCCTTCTGCCGCTTTCCGGTATAATGTAAATTCTGCATTCTCCAGCATCTTACCGGCGTCATCCTGTTTGTATACTTTTAAGGTGGTCGTCTTCGGGTTGGTTACTGTAGTTGTTGGAATCTGGGTTTTATCCACAGACCATTTATCATTGCCGCCATCACCGAATTCGATATTCATCTCCACATTGCGGTATTCAACACTGGCCAGTTCCTGTAATTTTTCTTTCACAACGTTCTCTAACTCTGTAGCATCCGCACAGTATGTAACTTTACCGGTATTTTTTTCATTATCCCGACGGATCCTGTAAGTCATCTTTCCACTTGTTGCTTCATCAGCGCTGCCAAGTTCTTTGGTCCATTTCAGAGTAATCTCATATAATGGAGAACTTTTTGTATCCTGATAGTTGAATTTAAGTTTGTCTTCTGTACCTTCTCCAGAGCCATCAATCGTTTCGCCGTCTGAGTCCACTTTTTTGGGAATGATACCTTTAACAAAGAATCCTCCGGCTTTTTCTGTCGCATCGATTCTTTTCTCCGTCGTTGTTCCATCATCACTATTGGTAACTGCTATAGAATCGCCTTCCCATGCAGACAAATCCCTGCCCTGGTCAGATACACTTTTTCTTGACGTATTATTCAGTGTTATTTCGCGCTTCGTTACATTTGTAACCTTCAATACATCACTTTTTACAAGATAATAGGTTCCGTTATCACTTACATCATATGTAACTTTTCCATCTGCGCCGGTCTTTAAGCCAGTCGCCACACATGGATCATCCGTTCCCTGGATCTGTCCTGCCATCTTGTACAATGCATATCTTGCGCTTCTGTCACTTTCCTTAATGTCAAAACTGATTGTCTTTCCTGACCCTGCAGCATCCGGTACATAAGAAGTATTTCCATATATCTCCTGCTGATATCCTTCCGGCAATTTTGTCTCTACGAAATAGTATTCTCCATCTTCAAGACCACTGACCAGAATCTCTCCATTCTCATCGGTCTTATATACCTTCCCGGTGTCCGGCTGTGCGGTATCTTCCGGAATCAATGTATCTGAAGGATCTCCACATTTATAAAGATTGAATTCTGCGCCTGCGATTGCTTTTCCCTGTTCATCCTGTTTCTTCAGAAGGATGCAGCCATTGGATGTATATTCCACTTTCACATTCGTGTATATGTCCACATTGACTTTCTTAGAAGCAGTGGTTGAAAACACTGCCTCCGAAGTTGTTCCGCCCGAGCCAACCCAGTTACGTGTCTTTGCTTCATATGAAAATGTGATGTAAAACCATCCCGGATTCTTAATGTCACGAACCGTGACTCCCTGAAATCCATTATTTTCCTCTCTTTTTTCAATACTTTCAAACGCCACATCAATCGTAGAACCTTCTACTATTCCTACTCCCGTATCACTGAGAGGGATGCTTTGTTCATTATAATAAAATTCTGCCTCCAGAAATGGCGTTGTAAAACCATTCGTTTCTGTTCCATCAACTGCATAAGTAAGAGAAATATCCGCCAATGGAATAGAACCGCCTCTCGTAAGATCCACTATGAGACGTCCGTTCGTTTCGCCATATAAGATTTTTACAGGATTTCCATCAAAATATACATACACGTTTCTTGACTTGTTACTCCATGATTCACCAAAATAATTCTTATAACTATTCGAACTATTATCATCCGTCACAGCAGTTATCTCGCCTTTTCTTTTTTCAAGACCGGAAATATCGGTAATCTGATTATTTCTCAGATCAATCTTCAATGCTTTTCTCAAAATCTTGATTCCGTCAATCGACTGGATATTTTTTCCTTTTGCATCTATACTTCCGGAAAAGAAACTCAGGATCAGTCTTAATCCACTTGGAACATCTATAGCTTCATTACTTATAATCCCTTCCGTAGTTCCAGCCGTGTACATACCTTCAAGAGTTCTCTCTTTGCCTGTGTTCTCTATCTCCCCGGTAACGTTATTAACTTCAATCTGCCTGTAGAAATTCCCCTGATCAGCCATCACCGAATCATACACTGCCTGTGCAAAATTAGGATCTGTAATCCCTGCCGCCTGGATATTCTCCACTGTAAACACATCAGAACTCAGGCCAAGTCTTGTTAAAAACTGTCCTAACATCTTGTCTGCATTTATATTATTCTGCGCTGCCTGTACCCCTACGCTGTCATTCCCCTGTTGTGCTGAATTTGTCTGATTCTGACCCTGATCAGCCGTCTGGTTTGAATCTGTGATATTCCCCTGATCTCCGGCTGTCTGACCGGCATTGTCCGTGCCTGTTGAACTGTCTTTCCCTGCTTGATCTGTATCCCGGCTGCCATTGGTCTGACCACTGTCCATCCGATCTGATCCCGTGTTCTCTGACGCTATATTTTCCGTCTCTGAACCTTCCGCATATACTGCTGTCATATTGATATTACTTAAGCCCAGCAGCATACAACAGACGGTATACATAGCCAGGATTCTTTTCCATCTGACTGTCTTTTTCCTGTTGTATTTTCCCTTTAAATACACGTTTTCCTCACTCCTTTATCTTACAGAACGGCGATCTGCAGGACCTGACTCTTGCAGCTCCTTATGAATGCATGGCAATTCAGATACGCCCTTTTCCCAAAATACGATATACTTTAATTATTATACCTTTTTCCTCTTTTTCATTTCCTTCGATGCGCGAAACGACAATTTTCGAGCGCGAACTGCACTCCTATTTCATTGAAAGTGCGTGGATTCTACTGTAAAATATAAATATGAGAAAAAATGAGAACTGGAGAGAACATATGCTGAAAATTGCGATCTGTGACGACAGCACTTTATTTCTGGAACATGCAGAAGAACTCGTCCGGAAATGGTCTGACGAAAGCTGCTTTCCTGTCCAGATATTTACATATACAAATGGCGATGATCTGATCGCCGCCAACACTTCTGACAGAATGGATATCATTTTCCTGGATATTATCATGCCTCTCTTTAACGGTATGGATACCGCCAGAGAATTACGGAAGCATGATAAGAACCTTCCGATCATCTTCCTTACCTCATCACCGGAATTTGCGCTGGAATCTTACGAAGTCAGAGCGAGCGGATATCTACTAAAGCCAGTCGCTTATGAGAAGATCAAAGATGCGCTGGACGAATGTGCAAGGTCCTTTCATGAAGAACCGGAACACTTCATTTTAAAAACATCTTTCGGATATCAGAAGCTTTATTTTCACGATATAGAATATGCCGAGGCACAGAATAAAAAGGTACTTTTCCATCTGCGTTCCGGCAGAAGCATTGAATCCCCGGAGCCGTTTCATTCTTTCGAAGAGAAGTTGGCAGACGGAGATGGTTTTTTCAAATGTCACCGGAGTTATCTTGTCTATCTGCAGAATGTTGATCACTTCAGTACATCTGAGATCATCACAAAATCCGGACAACGTATCCCAATTTCCAGAAGCTATTCAAAAGCCTTCAAAGAAGCTTATTTTGCCCGGATGTTCCAGGATTCCTGACAATAACCGCACAAATAACTACAATTATATTCATTGATCTGAGGTAACTGACTATGCTGTTAAATATTTTGACCACGATCCACAATACTACTACTTTACTGTTTGGTGTCTATGCATCATCAGCCTTTCTTGGCATACGCATGAACCGTAAGAATGTACTTACACTGTTTGCTTTTTCCTGTATAACAGGCGGCTTATATATTCTTGCATACATGGCACATGGGGCAGCATATACGGAAAAAATCTTTCCTCTGATCATCCACATCCCGTTGATTTTATTTCTTTCCCTTTATTATAAGTATAATACTGCAATCTCCACGCTTTCTGTTCTGACTGCCTATCTCTGCTGTCAGATCAGTAACTGGTTCGGAATCGCAGCCCAGACACTCACACACCGGGAATGGGTATATTACAGCGTCCGTATTGTCGTTACAATTACGGCTTTTATCATACTGCTTACCTGCGTTTCGGATATCACTGCACAGCTTCTGCAAAAGCCGTTCAAATCACTCGTCATTCTCGCAGTTCTGCCGTTTGTTTACTATATTTTTGATTACGTAACCACCGTTTATACGAATCTGCTCTACTCCGGACTGGAGATTGTGGGAGAATTCTTTGGATTTGTACTTTGTATTACTTATCTGCTGTTTCTTTTTCTTTATTTTAAAGAATATGAACTCAGTCAGGAAGCCAGACAGCGTACCCAGATCATAGAGATGAAGCGTATCCAGTCTGAGAAAGAACTGGATGCAATCCGGCGTTCGGCACAGGCTGTCTCGATCCAGCGTCACGATATGCGTCATTTTCTGCTCACGATCTCTACTTACATTGAAGATAATGAAAATGAGAAAGCACTTACTTACATCAACGAAGTAATTCACAGAGCAGACAAGACTGCACTGGAAAGATATTGTAAAAATGACATTATTAATCTGATTCTGTCTTCCCACAAAGACAAAATAGAACGTTCTCAGATTCATTTTGACTATTCTATTCAAATTCCGGAGACTTTATCTTATTCGGATGTTGATATGACGGCAATTCTTTCAAATGCCCTTGAAAACGCAATTCAGGCAGTTGATAAACTGCCTGAAGCAAAAAGAATCATAAGATTAGATATAAAAATGAATGATAACAAACTTCTGATATGTCTGAAGAACACTTATGCCGACAAGCCAGAACTGGTAGGAGACTTACCGTACACCCCAGAATCCGGGCATGGATTCGGTACCCGGAGCATCTGGTATGTAACAGAAAAGCTTGGTGGAAGCTGTCAGTTCCGTGTATCAGATCAATGGTTTATTCTTCAGATTATTCTGTAAATATTACAGATCTCCCAGCAGATAATCTGCAAAATCTTCCATCGTATCGAATATCATATCTGCTCCCGCTGCGATGAATTTCTCTGCGGTCCGTTCACGGGCCGCTTTTTTCTCCTCTTCGCTAAGTCCGTTATATTCTTCTTCTGTAAGTCCCATGGCAGAACTTCCGACCGTAATTCCGACAGACCCGACACCTGCATTCTTTCCTTCTTTGATATCGGAAGTGGTATCGCCAACCTTCACTACCTTTCTCACATCAGAAAGCCCAAGTGCTTCCATATTACGGAATACCATATATGGATACGGACGCCCTTTCTGATTCGTAGAATCCGGACTGAACCAGACATCCGGTGCATAGCCTTTTTCTTTTGCTGCCGGTGCAACGATTGCCATCATTGCATCGGTATATCCTGTGGTTGATCCGATTGCAAGTCCCGCTTTCCGAAGTCTCTCTACCGTCTCTACGATTCCCGGCTTCGGATCCGCATACAGATGAAGGATACTCATCAATTTTTCTTCAAATAATGCGAACATTGCATTCACATCGTCTTCATTCGGTTCTTTCCCGTACTTTTCTGTCCAGCATGCTTTGATCCTTGGCATCTGAAGCATGGTACGGATATGATCGATCTTCAGCATTCCCATAGGCTCTCTGACTTCTTCCATCGTCGGTGTGATCCCGAAATGTTTGAACACCTCTACGAATGCCTGTACCGGAGCGAAACAGCCGTAATCTACGGTTGTTCCTGCCCAGTCAAAGATGACAGCTTCTATATCTTTCATTTTTTTCTCTTCCATGTGATCATTCCCCTTTATGTATTACTTTCTATTATTCTCATTTATGTATGTCTTTTGGTTTTCTTTTTCCGGATATTTCTACTCTGACCAGTTGATCTGCTGCCTGCGTTATTTATTATATTTCTCAAGAAATTCTTTGATTAACGCTACGACTTTTTCAATGTCTTCTTTGTAGATCTCACCAATGTTTCCGATACGGAACGTCTCAGCTTCTGTTACTTTTCCAGGATAGATCGCATATCCTCTTTCTTTGATATACGCATACATCTGTGAGAAGCTGAATTTGCAGTTCTCCGGATAGAAGAACGTTGTGATGATCGGTCCCTGGTGCTCCCCGTCAATATACGGATGAATTCCAAGTTTTCCCATCTCCTCGATCAGAAGTTCATTATTCTCTCTGTAACGTCTGTTTCTTGCAGGAATTCCGCCTTCTTCTTCCAATTCACGAAGTGCCTGGGCGAATGCAAGTACCACGTGTGTCGGTGAAGTAAATCTCCATTTTCCATCTACTTCCATTGTCTTCCACTGATCATAGAGATCCAGTGACAGGCTTCTTGCTTTTCCTTCGCTTGCGATCAGAAGTTCACGGTTGGCAATGATGAATGAGAATCCCGGAACTCCCTGGATACATTTATTCGCACTGCTGATGATAAAATCAATTCCCCAGTCTTTTACCGGAATATCCTCGCCTCCAAAGCTGCTCATTGCATCCACGATGAATACTTTCCCATTTTCCTTTACGACTTTCCCTACTGCCTCGATATCATTGAGAATTCCTGAGGTTGTCTCACTGTGAACCATTGATACATGTGTGATCGCAGGATCTTCTTTCAGCATCTGACCGATCACTGCTGCATCCGGCACTTTATCATAGTCCTGCAGATACATTACATAGTCGATCCCTGCATGCTCTGCGATATCCGCCATACGTTTTCCATAAGCCCCGTTGGCAGCGATCAGAAGCTTCTCTTCTTTTCCGATCACACTTGTCAGTACCGATTCAACGCCAAATGTACCGCTTCCCTGCATCAGAACTACCGTGTAGTCTTCTTCCGATACATGTGCAAGCCCCAGTAATTTTTTACGGATCTCCTGTGTGATCTGTTTGTAATCATCATCCCAGGTACAATGGTCGAACAGCATCTCCTGCTTTACAGTGTCTGTGGTTGTCAGTGGTCCCGGTGTTAATAATTTGTAATTCTTCATTTTTTTACCTCTTTCGTCTTTACTCGTTTTTTTGATATATGTTTCCGTTTCTTTCTATCTTTACTGTATCATATTTATCTGTGATCTGCTCTTATATTTCCTTTATTTCTTACTTGCTTCCGATATCTGCTGATGTTTCTCTAACAGATCTACCGTCAGCTTTTCCGGAAATACTTTTGGATTCGTAGACGCATTTGCCGGATCGGTGGTCTCTCCTTCATATAAAGCATTCGGATATGTCTCCTGCAGTTTGGCACGGCCTTTTTTGATAATGCATTCTGCCATATCCATCGCGGTCTTCTCTCGTTTCGTGTCTTTTTTTAATACTGCAACCGATTCTGTCAGTGAGTAGTTGCCTTCCTCCGGATCAATATAATCAATCGGAAGTCCTGCCTTCTTATCTGCAACTGCCTGATGTCTCAGACCGAATCCGATCGCGACTTCTCCGGTCCTTACTTTCTTCAGTGGTCCGGAACCGGAATCCTCTACATGTGGTCCCGCATTATCATAGATTCTTCCAAGGATGTCCTGTGCATCTTTCTCTCCGTAAGAACCGATCAATGCCTGAAGCAGAAGCCATGCCATCGATGAGGACGATACATCTGTCACTGATATCATATCCTGATAGACCGGATTCGCCAGTTCTTTGATCGATACCGGCACCTGTACATGCGACTTCTCCATTACTTTCGTATTGATGATCAGCGCACCTTCCTGTGCCGTGATCGGCGCACAGTAATCCGGAAATTCATCCAGCGTATTTACATCAAAATCCAGTTTTTCAAACATCTGATTCTGTTCCTGCGCACTGTCAATATAGAATGTACTCATGGTGATCAGATCCGCCTCCAGATTCGTTCCCTCTGCCAGAAGCTTACCTCCAAGCTCTGAGGTTCCGAATGTCTGAAGAATGTACTGGCCTTTGTATCCATTTGCATCCAGCGTCTCTTTCATTGCCTCGATCGCCTCATCATCTGCATTCGAATAGATCACGACCAGTCCGCTGTTTCTTCCACCTGTTCCAAGTGATATGGCTGATACCAGAAGAACTGCTGCCACAACAACGGATACCGCTCTTTTTACCCTGCGCATCCACACCATCTTCTGCTGCGACTGCGGTACACTCTTCTGTGTCTCTTTTTCCGGTGCCTTGTCTCTGCGTTTCTCCAGATATCCGAACAGAAGCTTTGCTGCCAGGTTCGTGAATAACAGGAACAGCGATAACACAAAGATTTCATTATATTTGTTATAATACTGAAGCTGCTTGATCTTCGTCGTGATGACCATCGTTCTTGCTCCCGCAAGGAAGATGACTGCACTGATCGTTACCATTGCATTGATGAAATAGTAACTGAACACACTGATGATCGTTGAGATCGCATTCGGTGTCACGACACGGATGATCGTCTTGATCCAGTTGTCTCCCATCAGCATCGCTGTTGTCTCCCATGAACCATTCAGCTTCGCCAGCGATTCCTTCATCATCAGATACGGTGTTGAAAAATAATGGATCATGTTACAAAGAACAAGGATCAGGAATGTATTCTGAAGACTTGTTCCGGAGAAGCAGAATAAGAATGCCAGACCAAGTACCATTCCCGGAATGGTATTCGTAATCAGTGCAATGCCTTCGATCACCTTCTTTAATCTGTCCGACACATGACTTCTCGCTGTCACCAGTGCACTTCCATATGCCAGAAGCGTTCCGAACACAGCCGTGAAAAATGCCACATAAAGTGAGTTCACATATACATTGGAAAGTTCCGTATCTTTCAGGACATTCATTACATTTTTCATCGTAAAATGTAACTGATACGGCCATTCTTCCACAAACGGCACAACAAAGATTACTGCAAAGATCGATACCACGCAGATACTGATCACAATAGCTGCTCCGCCGAAGATGATATCTCTTGCTGTATTCTTCTTAAGTTCCACATTGGAGATTTTGTTATAACGGACGTGATATTTCTCCAGGTAATGAAGGAGTGCAATACTTACCACCGATGGGATCAGCATCACCATCGCAACGACCGCTCCGTTATTGAAGTTCGGTATACTTCCAAGCATCTGATTATAAAGGATGCTTGCGATCACTTCGAACTTTCCTCCGACCGCCGCCGGAATACCAAAGTCCGTAAAGCTTAAGAAGAACGACTGTACAAAAGACGCCGCAAGTGTTCCGACCAGCGGGCGCACCACGGTATTACGGAATGTGGTAAATGGATGGTCTCCCATCAGTCTGGATACGACCATGAATTTCTTATCGATATATTCCATCGCATTCGAGATCAGCACATAACAGACCGGCAGCGTATAGATCACATAACCGATCAGAAGACCTTTGAATCCATATATGGAAAATAACTGCCTGCCAAATAATTTTGTAAATAATCCTTCTTTTCCAAAAGAATAGATGATCGCAAATCCATATGTGATCGTCGGAAGCAGCATCGGAAGCATCGCTGCCATACCGATCAGCTTTTTCAGATATTTATTGACATTGGTATAATGAACGGTATATGCGATCAGAAATGCCAGAACCGTTGTCACCAGTGCACTTGTTCCTGCAATCAGGAAACTGTTCTTTATTACTTTGAGGAATCCTCTCGTCCGGAAGACCTCTCCGTAGAATGCTGTCGTAAGTCCCTGTTCACCGATCACGGATTTCCCCAGGAGTCTTACGACCGGAATGATCAGAAATGCCGCAAAAAGAATTGCGATCAGTACAAATATCAGTTTTATCTCTTTTTCTTTTTTTGTCTTCATCTTCCAGTACTCCACTATGCCAGATTTTCTTTTCTTACCTGATCTTCCTTTTGAAATAATGTATAGATATTGTTTTTCTTTATTTCAAGCTGATTCAGAATAAATCTCTTTACGAATTCATTGCCCGGATGATTGATAATCTCGGATGGGCTGCCATACTGTGCGATGCCGCCCTTTTCAAGGATCAGCACTCTGTTCGAAAGTGTAAGTGCTTCTTCGGGATCATGTGTTACGATGATCGTTGTCAGATGATATTCTCTGGCGATCATACGGATCCTGTCTTTGATCGACTCTTTGATCACACCATCCAGCGCGCTGAGCGGCTCGTCCAGAAGAAGGATCTTCGGTTTCATAACCATTGTTCTTGCAAGTGCCACACGCTGTTTCTGTCCGCCGGAGAGCTGATCGATTCTTTTATAAAGATGTTCTCTCAGATCTAAGAGTGTGATCAGTTCCTGTACCTCTTCTTCTGATGAAATGTCCGGATGATTCTTTAGTCCATATGTAATATTTTCATATACATTCAGATTCGGGAACAATGCATAATCCTGAAATACAATGTTGAATCCTCTCTTTTCCATAGGTACATCTGTGATATCTTCACCGTTATACACAATTTTTCCGCTGTCTACATCAGTTATCCCCAGGATGAGATTCAGAAGTGTTGTTTTTCCACAACCGGATGGTCCTAATATAGATACGATCTCTCCTTCCTGGATCTCCAGATTCATATGATCCAGGATCGTAACTCCGTCGTATGATTTTTTTACATTTTCTATCTTTAACATATTTGCTCCTTTCATTTGTCTCTGCATGGTTGATTTTCTACCTGCAGATTCCTATCGAATTGTGCCTCGTTCATGTTGCATTATAGCAATCTGAGAATTTTTAACAATCAAGAACAAATAAAGGCTAAGTAAAGAATTTGTTAACTTTACTTAGCCTTAACATTGTAAAAATGTAGAAAAATTACATGATATTTATTCTGTTTTTCTGTATGTCTTATCTTCCACTACCTGACTGCTCTTGTCCAGGCACTTCACATAACGGTCATAATCTGTGGAAATCAACCCCATATAGATCATATCCACAATTGCAATCTGGGATGTTCTGGAAAAGATCGCATCTCCGTAGATCATCTGCTCCTGACCTGTGCACAGGACCAGGTCTGCATATTCTGTGACCGGAGATCCCGGTACATTGGTAAGAACGATCGTCTTTGCCCCGCCTGCTCTGGCAAGCTTTATTGCTTCTACGGTATCTTCCGAAGCACCCGAGTAGGAAATCCCGATTGCCACATCGTCTTTTGTCAGCATCCTTGCACTGATGCGGTTGTAATAACAATCCTGTCTGTAGCGGCAGTCCAATCCCAGATATAACAGTTTTGCATACATGTCTTCTGCTGCCGGATTCGAATTCTCCACACTGTATATATCGATTCTTTTGGCACCCCGTATGGTCTCGATCACTTTTTTGTATGTCTTTATGGATATGTTTTTTAACATATTTTCCAGTATCTTCTCTGTGGTTCCAACCACTTTTGCTGGGATATCTTCCAGATTTTCATTTTTCTTCAATGAATATCCGTACAGTGCTGTTATCTCATCTGTCCCTTCTTCCGACTGGGCCAGCGCCTCCACCAACGCATAGCGGAATTCCTTATACCCCCGGAATCCAAGTGTCTTCGTCATGCGCACGATCGTCGGCTGGCTCACCTCGCAGGCATTCGCCAGCTTTTCCATCGTCATATCCCTGACCAGATCCATATGTTCGAGAATATAATCTGCTACTTTCTTTTCCGACGCACGCAGCTTTCCATATCCTGATTTTATTAAAAATACTGCTCTGTTCTCCATTCCCGTCTCCCATGTAGTAATCTTACAGAATTTTCTATTCTTTTGTTATTCTTGTTTATATCTGAAATTCATTCCAAATATTATAATACAGAGTTTCTGTTTTGTTAAATGTAAGTAAATCAATCTATCAAAGACTTCAGGACTTCTTCCAGTTTCTCTATATTCACCGGCTTCGACAGATGACCGTTCATTCCGCTTGCCAGAGACCGCTTCACATCCTCATCGAATGCATTTGCACTCATTGCAACGATTGGTATCTTCCTGCAATCTTCTCTCGGAAGTCTGCGGATCTCTCCGGTTGCTTCCAGACCATTCATAACCGGCATCATGATATCCATCAGAATCAGATCATATTCTCCCGGTCTGCTGTTTCTCATGCATTCTACTGCTTCCAGACCATTCGAAGCTTCCTCGATATCTGCTCCATAAGTTTCCATTACAGTATATATGATCTCCATATTCAGCTCATTATCCTCTACGATCAGAACTTTCTTTCCTTTAAGATCCAGAGAATGCTCCTGTGTCTTTTCTTCCACATATTCTTTTTCGACTCTCTCCAGATGCAGGGTAAAGCTGAATGTACTTCCTTCATTTACAACACTCTCCAGCTTGATATCTGAATCCATCATATGAACAAGTCTGTTACTGATTGCAAGTCCCAGTCCTGTTCCCTGACGTCTTGCCTGTTCGGATGTATCCGCCTGTTCAAAGCTCTGGAAAATCAGTTGCTGCTTATCTTTAGCAATTCCGACTCCTTCATCCCTGACAGCAAAATAGATATCCGAGCTTCCGTCTGCCTGTTCCAGTTCTTTTACGATCAGCCATACTCTGTCACCTTCACGGGTATACTTCACCGCATTTCCAAGAAGATTTACCAGAATCTGATTCAGACGCATCTCGTCATAACGGAACCATCTGTGAACCAGTGTAATTTCATGGATGAACTGAATCTGACGTTCCTTTATTTTTGACTCTATTAATGTGTCCAGTGTTTCCAATGTATGTCTGAGATCACATACTTCCGGTACCAGATGCATCTTTCCACTTTCTATCTTAGACATATCCAGGATCTCATTCAAAAGTCCAAGCAGATAATTTGAAGAACTCTGAATTTTCTTTAAGCAGTCTTCTCTCCGTTCTTCCGTCTGTCCCTGGGCAAGTGCGATCTGTGTCATTCCTATAATTCCATTCATCGGTGTCCGGATCTCATGAGACATTCTCGCAAGGAAATCCGACTTTGCCTGTGCAGAAAGGTCATGTCTCTGGAGATTGATGCGGTTCTGAATAATGGAACTGATTTCATCCAGACGTTTCTCTTCTTCTTCATTTTCCAGCACTGCCTTATCTATTCCAAATAACAGAATGCTTCCGGAATACCGGTCATTGTCACGCATATGAAATACCAGTCCCTGGCTGCCGTCTAAAAATGGGGAAATCACAGGATCATTTTCTTCTGTAAGTGGCAGAAGTCTCTGCGTCTCTCTTGTGTGCATCCCCTGCTCATACTGTGACCCGGTACAATGCACGATTCCATCCCAGTTTTCATAATAACGATTCTGTTTCCAGCAATATGTCATGCTATTTGACAGATATTCTCTGTTAAATCTTGTTATCACACAGTTCGTCAACGCATACATTTCCTGAAGTTTTAACATCAGCATATCCAGACTTACGCTTAATTCACTTCCCCTGTCGAACAAGTTCCAGGCAATAGAAGACAGATTCATCTGCACAAGCTTGTCAAATGGATCCACTTCATCAAACCGCTTTTCTACAAATATTTCTTTTTCCGCTTCTGTAAGACTTTCATAATATTCGAATTCTTTTCGTTTCTGTTTTGCAATTTTCAGTGCCTTTCTTACCTGTATGATTCCTTTCTCCGTAGTAATCTGTTCTGTCAGCTTTGTTATTCCGGTTCTGAACTGCAGCAGAAGATATTTTTCATCTGTGATCGCCGCAAATTTTTTCTGTACCGGACAAAGTACTTCTTTTGCCCTGATTTCTGTTGTTTCTGGAATCCACACAAGCAGCTGGTCTGCCCCGGCTCTTATAAAAACGGCTCCTCTGGTCTTATAATTTTGACAGGACATACGCAGATATCCCGCAAGATGTTCCAGTAAAAGATCGCCAAATACCAGTCCATAGTGTTCATTGATCTTTGAAAAGTCCGTGATATCTAATAATACAAGACTTCCATCCGTATGTTTTTCTCTTTCTGACTGCAGCTCTTTCAGACCATATGTCAGACGATAGAATCCTGTCGTCGCATCCATCATCTCCTGCTTCCTTTGAGCTTCTTCTAACATTTTTCTCTGTTGGATATCATGAATACATCCGACAATACTTGTCGATCCCCCCTCTTCGTCCTGGATAATACTTCCATTCAATAATATCCATGTATACGGCTCATCCGGCGTTCTTCTGATTCTGAATTCGATCTCCAGTTTATCCTCCGCCGTTTTGAATTCCCGCTGTACTCTGCTTCTGTCATCCGGATGGATACTCTGACCGTCCAGATATTCCGGATGTTGTTTACAATCCCATCTTCCATCATATCCCCGGCTGTTTACAATCTCCAGAATCCGCTCTTCCCTGCGGAATGTAAAAAACAGATCGTTGGAACTTTCTACAGCGATCTTGTAACGTTCCTTTTCTTCCCGTAATTGTCCTTCTGTCTCTTCCTGTGCATCCGTCAGGTTCTCGATCACATTGTGCAGTTCATCAATTTCCAGAATATCAGACTCTTCAAAACTACGGATTCCAGCGGTTCCTTCCCTGACGCTTTCACGCAGGCGTGCCACCGGATTTGTAACCTTTTTTACGAGTACAAATATACATATAATTGCAAGACATGTACTGAAAACGATGGCCTCCAGTATTCTTGCGTAGACTCTTTCTCCAAGACCGTAAACCGAATTTTCTGTTATAAATCCGCAGACCACCCATTTTGTATCTGTATATGGTACATTATTGCTATACAGCTCCATTGGTTTTACGATTGCACAGATTCCCTGTTCTCCAATCTTCGCCCCTGATACTCTGCAAAGTTCCTCTTTGCCGTCTTGTTGTATTTTTATAGCTTTCTTTTTTCGGGATACAGTATCGTACAATGCACCTTTTCCGGCCAATACCTTATACGTGTCCGCATCTTCTTCTATCATCAGTGCATAACCGGCATTCAAAGAATCATCCAGTTCGCTCACTGAAAAATAATTATTCAGATACTTGACCCCTATTTCCACGCCAAGTACTCCGTAGATTTCTCCGTCATATTGCAGTGGAACGGAATATGTAATCATCTTATGTCCATCCATATAATGATCTTCCAGAATAAACGGCTGTGACCAGTATCCCAGATTCTCCATCTGGCTGTCTTTATGATCCAATGCCGCCAGATACGGTTGATAAAAGAAATCGTCTGCTGTTCTTTGTCCATTTCCGGCAAAATTAAACTGCGTTGTCCATGCATTATCCAGTGAAATATCCATACTACGTGCCAGGTTTTTGCTTCCACGCTCCATCATAAGATCTGTATTAGACGCAGTTTTCGTCTGCGGATCTGAATCACGCACAAAGAATCCCTGGTACTCTGCTTCACTCTCCACCGGTGCATCATTGGCAAGAATCAGGAAAACACCTGAAGATGTATTATACTGTAATGCTTCCACCAACTGCGGAAATACTTTCTCCAAATAGGTCTTTTGCAGATCTTTTGATGTCAGGAACTGACCGATTTCTGAATGATTTACTTTCAGAATATCTGTCATTGTTGCGGCCAGACTATCACTTTCTTTATAAATAGTGCGCCATTTTTCGTTCATCTCATTTTCCAGTGTCATCTGGTTATTTTCCACCATATGTGCATCCATCTGGATTGTATTATCTTCCAGACTTGACTTTAACCCGCTTAGAACAAGTGTCATAAAAGGCAGTGTCCCCTGAATCAGTACGATAAGCAGTATCGGTATTAAAATGATTTTTAATAGCGGTCTTTTTCTCCTCATTCACTTTTTCCTGCCTTTCTGTAAATATTTATAATTACCGGCCATATGTCTGATACGGCCGATTATCTTTATCGTCAACATTGAACTACTGATTTTGTGCCTCTGTTAAGGCCTTACAAAAATCAGCATACCAGCTCTCAAATGATTCGTCTGATGTATATTTTGCAACTGCTTCCTCTCTGGAAGTTCCTGCTGTAATCTCTGCCTCCATAGCTTCTTTGTCTGCAACGGCCCGGTCTGAAAGATTATAATCCAATACTTTACGCATACTGAATCCATTTTCAACATTTTTCGCAGTATAAAAGTTTGTTTCATCAAAATGATTCAGTACCGTCTTCAGACACTCATAAGTCTTATCATTCATCTTAATATCATTTTCCTTGATTACGCTATCTACCGCTTTCATATTATTGGCTTCCTTTAATACCGGAAGATATGAAGATTCACTGACAAATCTAAGATTCTGTTCTTTCTGTGTAAACCATTTCAAGAATACAGCCGATGCATATTCGTGTTCTTCATCAGATTTTGTCACTGCCATTCCTGCTCCCTGCTGAACTCTGTAGTTCTTGCCGCCTTCCATGACCGGTGACTGCTGTATCTGACACTCAATCTTATAAGAACCATCTTCACCTTCTACCTCATCCGGGAAATAGAATGCAGATGCTGTTGACCCTGTATATGCAAGGATATCTCCCGTCTTTACATCATCTGAACGGAACTTTCCGTACGCTGCAAAATATCCTTTTATATAAGGTACATAATAATTCTCCCACAGTCGTCTGACCAGATCCTTATCTGTATTCACCACAACTTTTCCATCTTTCACAGAGAAAATATCTTTTCCCATCTGCTTCATGCCGATTACAAAATAGTTCGACATAGAATCTCTTCCATATAAAGCTTTTCCATCATCCGGAACATCTGGAGTGAGACTGTCTGTCCACTCATAATATTTTTCCGCAGCCTTTGTAATGCCTTCTGTTGTCGTAAGTTCATCCATTGTTGTTCCTGTTGCTTCCTCAAAAGGTTCCCAATCTGTCTTATTGATCATCATAACCTCTGTAGATTTTGCTACCGGAATGAGATACAATGCTTTATCCTGGTTCAGATATCCTTCCTGAATATAAGAATCTACGTACTTATCTCGTTCTTTTTTCGAAAAATATTCCGACAGATCCACCAGCTTATCTTTTTTCTGAACAGAATATGCCGTATCTGCATAAGATGAAAAGATATCCGGAAGATCTTCGGCTCCAACCTCTTCATTCAATGAACTGTTGACTGCTTTCTCCAGATCTGATACCGATCCATAACTATAGCCTTCCACATAGATTCCTTCATCTTTTCCTACCGATGAATTAAACTCTTCCAACAGCTGGTCCAATGTGGCCTGCTGTGTTCCATTATAATAATGCCACAGTTTTAATGACACCGGATTATCCGGATCCAATTCTACTTTCTTTGTGGAAGATGCCACCGTTGAATCTGTACCATTCGTACTCTTGCTCCCACATCCAGATACCAGCATAGCTGTCATCATTCCCGCTAAAAGAGCAGCTGCTATTCTTCGTTTCATAACCTTTTCCTCCTTGGTTCACTATTCTCCAAACAAACTTTTCATACTTTTAGATATTTTACGACTCATTGTTTTTCATTATAACATGAATTAATGTACTAAAGTTCCGATTCGTTTATATTTTCATTAAAAAAACAACCAACATACCGTTGATTGCTTTTATATTTATTTATACAAAAAAAGTAACATACCGTTGATTGCTTCTATATTCATCATTTATACAAAAAAGTAACCAACACACTGTTGATTACTTCCTATTTTCATATACCTTCAAAACTGCATACAAGAAATATTTTCTTCATCCTACCTATCACCTTGCTTGGTCATGCCCTCGACCGATTAGTATCAGTCAGCTCCATACATTACTGTACTTCCACCTCTGACCTATCTACCTCGTCGTCTTCAAGGGGTCTTACTACTTACGTAGGGATATCTCACCTTGAGGGGGGCTTCACGCTTAGATGCCTTCAGCGTTTATCCCGTCCCGGCTTGGCTACTCTGCCATGCATTTGGTATGCAACAGATACACCAGCGGCCAGTCCATCCCGGTCCTCTCGTACTAAGGACAGCTCCTCTCAAATATCCTACGCCCGCGCCGGATAGGGACCGAACTGTCTCACGACGTTCTGAACCCAGCTCGCGTACCGCTTTAATGGGCGAACAGCCCAACCCTTGGG